>NZ_JBHFJB010000051.1:15176-18530 GCF_057334555.1 Pseudomonas sp. AGC41 | reverse complement strand
CATGCCGGGATGCCCACTCCACAATGCCTGCGTTCGGCCAGCGTGGTTAACGGGGCGCCGAAATCAACGTCCACCGCGAAGCGGCCTTCGAGCCGACCTGGTTTGGTGGGTTTTGCATTTCCTCTGTGGGAGCGAGCCTGCTCGCGAAGGTGGTGGGACAGCTTGCATGGATGGCGAATTTGTTGTTTTCCCCAAGAAAAGGATAAACCCGTGGCGAGGGAGCTTGCTCCCGCTCGGCTGCGCAGCAGTCGTAAAAAACCTGCTGTTGTCCAGATGCATCCTGCTGAATGGTTTGGGGCTGCTGCGCAGCCCAGCGGGAGCAAGCTCCCTCGCCACGGGGTTCATCGTCGTCTTTAAATGAACAACATTCTCCCTAGGAGGAACCCGCCTTCGCGAGCAGGCTCGCTCCCACAAAAGAATCTCCCACAAAGAATCTGCGAACAGTTGGATTCAACTAAAACCCGCCAGATAAGCCCAGGGAAAAATCCCCCGCTCGTGCCCATCACTGAATACCAGCTGAACCCCATAGCCCTGGGCATTGACCTCAACCACCCGCACCCGGGCATCGACCTGAACCGTCAGCCCTTGCAGGCGAAACGCCCGGCATTGGGAACATGGGCATTGCCTGCGTAGCTCGACATGGTCCAGCCGTTGCTCGCGACCATCGGGCCAACTCAGCCGCAACTGGCCCTTGTCCCGGGAATTGCCGATCGTCAACGGACTCATTGCAACTGGCCCAAGGCGATGCGCACGGCCTTGCGCACTTCCGGGTCGCCATCGTCCCGGGCTGCCTGCAAGGCGGGGATCGCTCCCGGATCGTTCAACTCGCCCAACGCCAACGCCGCTTCCTTGCGCAAGTTGCTGATGCGATGGCCCAGGGTTTCGATCAGTGCCGGCAACGCCTGGGCATAACGCAAGCGGCCAAGACTGCGGGTAGCGCGCAGGCGCACTTGCCAGTAATCATCATCCAGGGCCTCGATCAGGGCCGGGCCGGCGTCGGCGTGAGCCACTTTGCCCAGCGTGGTGGCGGCCTCTTCACGCACCGTCCAGGCTGGGTCGCGCAAGGCCTGGCGCAGCGCCGGCAAGACCTGCGCATCCGCAGCCAGGCCCAGGGCGCCGGTGGCCGCGCGGCGCACTTCGCTGTCCGGGTCGGCGCTGGCGAGCCGGGCCAGGGCCGGCAGAGCCTCAAGCTGCTTGAGCCAGCCCAGCACGCCCACCGCTTCGCGACGCACGCCGGCATCGGCGTCGACCAGGGCCGCGATCGCAGCCGGTGCGGCAGCGCCCAGGCGCAACTCGCGCAAGGCGCGGAACGCAGCGATGCGCACGCTGGCATCCGCGTGGGTGGTCCAAGGCAATATCACCTCCCCCGCCGCCTCGCTCTTGAGCAGGCTCAGGCTCTGGGCAGCCGCGGCCTGCACGGTCGGGGAGGCATCAGTCAAGGCCTGGCACAGGGCCGCGACCACCGGCGCGTCCTCCCAGGCTTCGAGCAAGCGCGCGGCTTCGGCCCGCACCTCGGCGCTGGGATCCCGGGCCAGACGGTCGACGAGCCACAGCAGGCCTTCGGGTTCCTCCAGGTCAGCCAGTTCGATCAGGGCGATGCGGCGCACTCCGGCGTCGTCGTCCGTCAGGCGTGGTTGCAGGGCAAGAATGTCATCGTTGTCGGTGTTTTCGAATAGAGAAGTCATAGGGCAAATCGCGGCAAGGAGGTTTCAGGAGGAAGCCCGAGGGGATTGAGGCGCGGCAATTGCCGGCCATCTGCATGGCGCAGCAGCTCGAGGCAATGGCGTTTCAACCGGGAAAACTCAGGGCGGGTGACCAGGTCGGTGGTTCGTGGCCGCGGGAAATCCAGGCGCAGCTCCTCGATGATCCGGCCCGGGCGCGGGCTCATCACCAGCAAGCGATCAGCGAGGAACAACGCCTCGTCGATGTCATGGGTGACGAAGACAACGGTGGTGCGGATGCGCGTCCAGATGTCCAGCAGCAGCTCTTGCATGTTCAACCGGGTCAATGCATCCAACGCGCCGAAGGGTTCATCCATCAGCAACAAACGCGGGCGATTGACCAGCACCCGGGCGATCTCCACCCGTTGCTGCATGCCGCCGGACAGTTGGTCCGGCCAGTGCCCGGCGAAACCTTCCAGGCCCACCAGGGCAAGGATTTCATCGGCGGCCCGGTGTCGTTCGGCCTTGCCCTGGCCGCGCATCTTCAGGCCGAAAGCGACGTTGTCGCGCACACTGCGCCACGGAAACAGGGTGTGCTGCTGGAACACCATGCCGCGCTGGGGCGACGGGCCGGCCACCGGCAGCGCATCGACATTCAGCGTGCCGGCACTGGGTTGCAGGTGCCCGGCAAGCGCGCCGAGCAACGTCGATTTGCCGCAGCCGGACGGCCCGAGGATGCAGACGAACTGGCCGGCCTCGATCTGGCAATCCAGCCCCTGCACCGCTTCGAAGGCCTGGGCACCCTGGCCCAGGACAATGGATAACTGGCGGATATCGATCCGCCCTTCAGGGGTTTGCATCGCGCTCATCAGGCTTTTCCTCGGGGTCGGTGCCAAGGCGTGAACAGCCCGCCCAGGCGCTTGATCAACAAACTGCTGCCCATGCCCAGCACGCCGATCAGCAACATGCCGACGACGATGTCGGGGTAGTTCTGCACGGTGTAGGACGCCCAGGTGTAGTAGCCGATGCCGTACTGGCCGGCGATCATTTCCGCCGTCACCAGGCAGAACCAGGACGTGCCCATGCCGATGGCGAGGCCGGTGATGATGCTCGGCGCCGCGCCCGGCAGGATCACCTCCAGCAGGATTGCCCGGCGCCCTGCCCCCAGGCTTTTCGCCGATGCGACCAGGCGCCGGTCCACCCCTTCGACGCCGTGCACGGTGTTGAGCAGGATCGGGAACAGCGCACCGGTGAAGGTGATGAACACCATCGACAGTTCCGACGAGGGAAACATCAGGATCGCCAGCGGGATCCAGGCCACCGCCGGAATCGGCCGCAGCACTTCCAGCGGTGGCAGCAACAGGTCTTCGGCCCACCGGGAACGGCCGATGGCCAAACCCAGCGCCACGCCCACCAGCAACGCCGCGCCATACCCGGCAAAGACCCGCCCCAGGCTGCTGCCCAAGTGCCGAACGAGATGGCCCGACTCGCCCAGGCCGAGCGCGGCCTCGATCACCGCCAGCGGAGCCGGGACGTTGGCGAAAGTCACCAGGCCGAGGTCCCAGTGACCGTTGGCGGCGAGCTGCCAGAACAGCAGGCAGAGCAACAAGGAAGCGGCTCGCAGGAGCCAGCGTTTGAGTGATGGATGCACTGATTTCCCCTCAGTCATGGAGATCCCTTGTGGGAGCGAGCC
>NZ_JBHFJB010000051.1:7880-15154 GCF_057334555.1 Pseudomonas sp. AGC41 | reverse complement strand
GTATCAATCAAATCAATTCCACTGATCTGACGCCTTCGCGAGCAGGCTCGCTCCCACAGGTTTGCTTTCGGTCGAGTCAGGTCAGCGGGCGGCGACTGCCTGGGTGGTGGCTTCAGTAAAATCGAGGACCTTGCCGCCCTCGGCCGCGGCAAATTGCTCAGCCTGGCCTTTCAACAGGAACGCGCTGAGTTGGCCCTTTGCATCGCTGGCGAACCACGCCTGCTCGGCCAGCAGCTTGATCCCGCTGTCGCTGGCCTGGGTGTAGACGGCGCGGATGCCCTTGCCTTCCTGTTTGAGATTTGCCAGCGCGGTGAAGGCCGATTGCGCCGAGGCGTAATGACGCACTGTCGGCTCGCCGCGAACCCAGATCTGCGCCACATGGCGGGCATCGGTGATGGGCTGGCCGGTCAAGGCATCGGGGCTGCCAAGGGGCGTCTGGGCGTAGTTGCCCAGTTGCGCGGTGTAATCAAGGTTCGACGCCTTGAACGCGGCGCGGATGTACTGATCATCGATGAAGGTGTTGAGGTCGAGGCCGCGATCAGCCTTCTTCAGCAATTTGAGGGTGTCGATCGCGGTACCGACGGCTTGCCGGTATTCGGGTTTCCAGGTCAGGTCGCGGGTCTGTACGCCCAGCGGCCCGTGGAACAGGTAATTGACCTCGGCATCCACCCCGGTGACCTTGGCGATCAGCTCGCTGTATTTCTCAGGCTCGGCGGCCAGCAGCTGATTGGCCTCGATGGTCGCGCGCAGATAGGCGACGACGATTTCCGGGTACTTCCTGGCATAGGCCTGGTCCACCAGCGCGCCATGGAAAGTCGGCGTCCTGGCCTGGGCACCGTCGTAGATCTTGCGGGCAAAACCGCGACTGGGGAACAGTTCGGCGAACGGTACAAAATCGGCGTGGGCGTCAATCTTGCCAGCTTGCAGCGCCGAGCCGGCGACCTCCGGCGGCTGGGCGATGATGTTCACGTCCTTGAGCGGATCCCAGCCCTGGGCCGCGACGGCTCGCAGCAACATGCCATGGGCGGTGGAAGCAAACGGCACGGAAATCGTCTTGCCCTTGAGCTCGGCGAGGGACTGCACGCTCGAGGCGCTGGGCACGACAATGCCGTTGCCGCTGCCCTGGGTGCTGCCCGACAGCACGCTGATGAACAGGCTATGCTTGCCGGCGGTCTCGAACGCCACGCCGTTGAAAGCCCCGGGAAAGTCGGCCATGGCACCGAAGTCGAGTTTGCCGGCGACCATTTCGTTGGTCAGCGGCGCGCCGCTGGTGAAGTTTTTCCACTGGATGTCGTACTCGGCGTCCTTGTACGCGCCGTCGTTGGGCAGGTATTTGTCCAGCAGGCCGAGCTCGCGGATCAGCAACCCGCCAGCGGCGCAGTTGATGGTGGTGTCCTGGGTGCCGATGGCAATGCGGATGGTTTCTGCCTGGGCAGGCAAGGTCAATGAAGCCAGTACCAGACTGGCCAGCGCTGCACGCAATAACATGGGTGTGTCCCCTCGAATCATTGATTGGATGTTCGTCTCCGCCGCGATCAGGGCACGGTGGGAAACGAGGGGTGTTCCGGTTTTAGCGTCCGGAGTGGCCGGATGGCTTTTTTGGGGAGCCGTGATGGCCTCTTCGCGAGCAGGCTCGCTCCCACAGTTCTTTGCGGCGACTCGGTCCAATGTGGGAGCGAGCCTGCTCGCGAAGGCGTCTACTCAATCACCGCAGCAAATAAGGAATCTCGACTTTCACCGCCCCCGTCGGGCAGTCCTTTTCGCAAGGCATGCAATACCAGCATTCGTCGAACGCCATGTAGGCCTTCTGGGTGGCCGGGTTGATCGCCAACAGGTCCATCGGGCAGACATCGACGCAGACCGTGCAACCCTTGTGGGCGATGCATTTGTCCTCGTCCACGGTGACGGGGGCGTTGGAGCGGAAGAAGATTTCCTGGGGTTGATAGGCCATGGGCGTTCTCTCTGGGTGTAGGGCTCACGCCGCGTCGGCACCGAGCCGAAGCCGGTCGTAGGCCTGCAGTTCGTCGGCATCGAGGGCGATGATGTAGGGCTCGACGGCTTTCTTGAACGAGGTCATCGCGCCGTCCTCGCCTTTCTTCAAATGGCAATGGCAGAACCAGTCGCTGTCGTTGCGTTGCGGATGATCGACCCGGTAGTGGTACAACCCCCAACGGCTTTCGGCGCGAAACAGCGAGGCCCGCGCGGCCATCTCGGCGCAATCGCGGATCACGCTGACTTCCATGGCGCGCATCAGTTCGTGGGCGTTGTGGGCCTTGAGCTGGTCGAGGTCGCGCTGGATATCGCTGAAGCGTTGCAGGCCGATCTGCATTTTTTTGCTGACCTTCGGCGGTTGCAGGTAATCATTGACGAAGCGGCGCAACTTGTATTCCACCTGGGCCGGCGGCAGGCCATGCGCGCGGTCGAGGGGCGCGTAAACGCGGTTTTTTTCCTGCTCGATCTGCTGGGTATCCAGCGCTGAAAAGTCCTTGCCGGCGACAAAGTCCGCCGCGTTCTGGCCGGCAAACCAGCCGTAGGTGAACGCGCCGAGCATGTAGTTGTGCGGAACGGCGGCCATGTCGCCCGCCGAGTACAAACCCTTGACCGAGGTTTCCGCCCGCTCGTTGACCCACACTCCAGAAGCCGAATGGCCGCTGCAAAAACCGATCTCGGAAATGTGCATCTCCACCATCTGCGTGCGGTAATCGGTGCCCCGGTTGGCGTGGAACTGCCCGCGACTGGGGCGCTCGTTGCTGTGCAGGATTTCCTCGATGTTCTGGATGGTTTCCTCGGCCAGGTGATCGAGCTTGAGGAACACCGGACCGTTGCCGCCTTCGAGCTCCTGGTGGAACTCCCACATCATCTGCCCGCTCCAGTAGTCGCATTCGATAAAGCGCTCGCCCTTGTTGTTGGCGGTGTAGCCACCCAGCGGGCCGGTGACGTAGGCGCACGCCGGGCCGTTGTAATCCTTGATCAAGGGATTGATCTGGAAGCACTCCAGGTTCGCCAGCTCGGCCCCGGCGTGATAGGCCATCGCATAACCGTCGCCGGCATTGGTCGGGTTCTCATAGGTGCCCATCAGGTAGCCGGAGGCCGGCAACCCCAGGCGCCCCGCCGCGCCGCAGCAGAGGATGACCGCCTTGGCCTTGATCACATGGAAGTCGGCGGTGCGGCAGTCAAAACCCATCACACCGTTCACCGCGCCCTCCCCATCGGTCAGCAACCGGGTGCAGACCAGCCGGTTGGTGATGCTGACTCGCGCCCGTTTCAACTGGCGATAGAGGACTTTCTTGATGTCGTGACCTTCCGGCATCGGCAGCACATAAGCGCCCATGTGGTGAACCTTTTTCACCGCGTAATCGCCGGTTTCGTCCTTCTCGAACTTCACGCCCCAGCGGTCCAGTTGCTCGATCGTTTCGAAGCTGTGGGTGGCGTAGGCGTACACCGCCGCCTGGTTGACGATGCCGTCGTTGGCGATGGTGATTTCCTTGGTGTACTGCTCGGGCGTCGAATGGCCCGGGATGATCGCGTTGTTCAGCCCGTCCATGCCCATGCTGATGGCGCCGCTGCGCTTGACGTTGGCCTTGTCCACCAGCAACACGCGCAGGTCGCGGTTGCGCTCCTTGGCCTTGATCGCCGCCATGGGGCCGGCAGTACCGCCGCCGATGACGACGATGTCGTATTCCTGTTCGAGGATATTCCTGGAGCTCTGGGTCATGCCTGCGTCCCTTTTTGCCGGTCGATTCGCAAGCGATACTGGAAGGCATCGCCACGGTAGTAGAGGTATTCGAAATCCAGCGGCTGGCCGTCGGCGTCATGGGTCAGCCGTTCGATGCGCATCACCGGCGAGCCGGGCTCGACGTCGAGGGCCTGGCACAGGTCGCTGTCGGCCAGCACCGCATCGATGGCAAGGTCGGCGTGGCCGAGGGCCAGGCCACAATCGTTTTCCAGGATCAGGAAGATGTCGCGGGTCACCAGGTCGGCTTTTTCCAGGCGCTCGCCGAGGGCCTTGGGCAGGTAGGTGATTTCCAGAGAAACCGGCTCGCGGTTGATCAGCCGCACCCGCTTGATCTGCGTCACCACGTCGCCTTCCGCCAGTTTCAGTCGCTCGGCCACCGATTTGTCCGCCGGGATGAACTTGAAACTGCGCAGGCGGTTGATCACCTCGTAGCCGCGACCGGTCATGGACTCGGCCAGGCCCTGCAGCGTGCTGACGTTCTGGAAGGTCTTGGGCTTGGCGACGAAGGTGCCTTTGCCGTGGATCTTGAAGATCAGTCCTTCCTTTTGCAGATCGCCCAAGGCCTGGCGCACGGTGATGCGGCTGACGCGAAACAGCGCGCCTAGCTCGCTTTCCGAAGGCATCTGGCTGCCTTGCGGGTATTCACCGTCAAGAATGCGCGCACGCAGCACGTCGCGCAGTTGGGTGTGCAGCGGCACGCTGCTGAGGGAAAGAAGATTGTCGGGCATGGGTAGCAGGTCACTTGTCATAACGAGTTATGAGGTGATCTTAGGGAAACCACTCGATGCTTGAGAAATACCGTTTGGACATAACCTTAGAGCCGGGTCAGGGCAACAGCAGCCCTTGCTCGCGCTCGCACAACTGCACCACGTAATCCCACAACACCCGCAACCGGACGGACTTGTGCAGCTCGCGGCGGGTGCTGATCCAGTAGCTGCGGCGGAGGGTTTCGTCCGGCAGCAGCGGCACCAGCGTCGGGTCGCTGCTGGCCATGTAGCACGGCAGCACGGCGATCCCCAGGCCCGAGCGCGCGGCCTGTTGCTGGGCAATGACGCTGGTGCTGTGGAACACCACGCGAGGGTTCCGGCAAAAGCTGTTGAGGAACATCAGCTCCTGGCTGAACAGCAGATCATCGACGTAGCCGATCCAGGCATGGCGGGCCAGATCCTCACGACTGCGTAACGGTGGCGAACGGTCCAGGTAAGCCTGGCTGGCATAAAGCGCCAGGCTGTAGTCGGTGAGCTTGCGCGTCACCAGCAGGTCGGCCGCCGGGCGTTCGAGGTGAATGCTGATTTCCGCCTCGCGGTTGAGGATGCTGACAAACCGCGGCACCGCCACCAGTTCCACCTCAAGCCCCGGATAGCGCTGGAACAAGCCGTCCATGCGACTGGCGAGGAACATGATGCCCAGCCCTTCCGTCACGCCGAGGCGGATCTTGCCGAGGGGCGCGCTGGATTGGGTGATGTCTTCCTGGGCCAGCAACGCGACGTTCTCCATGGCCTCGGCATGCTTGAGCAGCGCTTCGCCTGCCGGGGTCAATTCATACCCTTGGGCGTGCTGGACGAACAACGCAGTGCCGAGGCTTTTCTCGATCGCCTCGATGTGCCGCGCCACCGTGGCATGGGTGGTGTTGAGCCGTCGCGCGGCAGTCAGCAGGCGGCCGCTGCGTTGCAGTTCGAGGAAATAGCGCAGGTCATTCCAGTCGAACATGAGCCATCCTTGAATCGCCTGAAGTCATGGCTGTTCATAAACGCACAGCCGCTGCGCAAAAACTAACATTCTTTTGACGAAAACTAACAACTAGGATGAGTTCCACAAGAACAAAAAATGAGGTCGCGAATGCAACCTGTCGTCGATGAATACGATTACGTAATCGTGGGCGCCGGCCCTGCCGGCTGCCTGCTGGCGAACCGGCTTTCGGCCAGTCCGCAACACCGGGTGCTGTTGCTCGAAGCCGGCGGGCGGGACAATTATCCGTGGATCCACATCCCGGTCGGCTATCTGTTCTGCATCGGTAACCCACGCACCGACTGGTGCTTCAAGACCGAAGCGCAACCCGGCCTGCAAGGGCGCGCCTTGAGTTATCCGCGCGGCAAGGTGTTGGGCGGCTGTTCGTCCATCAACGGCATGATCTACATGCGTGGCCAGGCGGCGGACTACGACGGCTGGGCCGCCGAAGGCAATGTCGGTTGGGGCTGGAAGGATGTGTTGCCGCTGTTCCGGCAGAGCGAAAATCACTTTGCGGGGGATTCCGAGCTGCATGGCGCGGCCGGCGAATGGCGAGTCGAACGCCAGCGCCTGTCATGGCCGATTCTCGATGCCTTCCGCACCGCCGCCGAACAGAGCGGCATCCCCAGCGTCGAGGACTTCAACGGTGGCGACAACGAAGGTTGCGGCTACTTCCAGGTCAACCAGAAAGCCGGGGTGCGCTGGAACGCGGCCAAGGCCTTCCTTAAACCGATTGGCAATCGCCCCAACCTGACGGTGCTGACCGACGTCGAGGTTGATCGGGTGTTGCTGCGCGACAATCGCGCCGACGCCGTCAGTGCCCGCTGGCAGGGCAAGAACAAGACTTTCAAGGCGCGTAAGGAAATCGTCCTGTGCGCCGGCGCCGTCGGCTCGCCGGGCATCTTGCAGCGCTCCGGGATCGGCCCGCGCAGCCTGTTGCAACGCCTGGGCATCGGCGTGGTGCATGAACTGCCCGGCGTCGGTGGCAACTTGCAGGATCACCTGCAACTGCGGCTGATCTACCAGCTGGAAAACGCCCGCACCCTGAACCAGATCGCCGGCACCCTGTGGGGAAAGATGGGCATGGGCCTGCGTTACCTGTACGACCGCAGTGGCCCGCTGTCCATGGCCCCCAGCCAACTCGGCGCGTTCGCCCGCTCGGGGCCGGAACAGGCCTCGGCCAACCTCGAATACCACGTCCAACCGTTGTCCCTGGAACGTTTCGGCGAACCGCTGCACAGCTTCCCGGCGTTCACCGCGTCGGTGTGCGACCTGCGCCCGATGAGCCGTGGCCGCGTGGACATCCGCTCGGCCGATCCCCATGAGGCGCCGTCGATCCAACCCAATTACCTGAGCCATCCCGAGGACCTGCGGGTCGCCGCCGACGCCATCCGCCTGACTCGCCGGATCGTCGCCGCGCCGGCCCTGAGCGCCTTCAAACCGGTGGAATACCTGCCAGGCCCGAGCCTGCAGACCGAGGAAGAACTGCACCAGGCCGCCGCCCGCATCGGCACGACGATTTTTCATCCGGTGGGCACCTGTCGCATGGGCCAGGACGGCGAGGCGGTGGTGGATGCGCAGCTGCGCGTCCACGGCATCAAGGGCCTGCGCATCGCCGACGCCTCGATCATGCCGCGCATCACCTCGGGCAACACCTGCTCGCCGACGCTGATGATTGCCGAGAAGGCGGCGCGGATGATGCTTGAGCCGGTCACCATGGGCGCTACGCTGCAGAAGGAGCCCGCCACGGTCTGAAAATCGCCAAGTTCCATGTGGGAGGGGGGGGGGTCGCGAAAGCGCTGTATCAGTC
>NZ_JBHFJB010000051.1:0-7828 GCF_057334555.1 Pseudomonas sp. AGC41 | reverse complement strand
CCCCTCCCACAGGTTGAAAAGAGTGTGATCCAAGGAACTGCGTCAAATCAGGAGACGCCCCAACCCGGCGTCGACAGTGGAACAACAAAAACAATCACTGTGAGGGATACCGCTATGTCTGAACATGTTCAGCCCCTGGAAGCCACGCGCAGCGCAGGCACCAGCCAGGAAACCCAGAAAGTCATCTTCGCCTCGTCCTTGGGGACGGTGTTCGAGTGGTATGACTTTTTCCTCTACGGCGCCCTCGCGGCGGTGATCAGCAAGCAATTCTTCGCCGGGGTGAACGACACCACGGCGTTCATTTTCGCCCTGATGGCTTTCGCCGCCGGTTTCATCGTGCGGCCCTTCGGGGCGCTGGTGTTTGGTCGGCTGGGGGACATGATCGGGCGCAAGTACACGTTCCTCGCAACCATCGTACTCATGGGCCTGGCGACCTTCTGCGTCGGCCTGCTGCCCAACTACGCGAGCATCGGTATCGCCGCGCCGATCATCCTGGTGGTACTGCGCATGCTCCAGGGTCTGGCCCTCGGCGGTGAATACGGCGGCGCGGCAACCTATGTGGCCGAGCATGCACCGATGGGCAAGCGCGGCTTTCATACCAGCTGGATTCAGTCCACCGCGACCCTGGGGCTGTTGCTCTCGCTGCTGGTGGTGCTCGGTTGCCGTTACTTCACCGGTGACCAGTTCGAAGTCTGGGGCTGGCGCATTCCGTTCCTGCTGTCGATCCTGCTGCTGGGCATCTCCACCTGGATCCGCCTGAGCCTGCACGAGTCGCCGGCCTTCCTGAAGATGAAAGAAGAAGGCAAGTGCTGCAAGGCGCCGATCCGCGAATCGTTCGGCAAATGGGAAAACCTCAAGGTGGTGCTGATCGCCCTGTTCAGCATCAACGCCGGACAGGCGGTGACCTTCTACGCCGCGCAGTTCTACGTGCTGTTCTTCCTCACCCAGTTTCTCAAGATGGACCCGGCACTTGCCAATAGCCTGCTGATTGTCAGCGTAGTGATCGGCGCGCCGTTCTTCATCTTTTTTGGCTGGCTGTCGGACAAGGTCGGGCGCAAGCCGGTGCTGATGATCGGCCTGCTGCTGGCGACGGCGCTGTACTTTCCGATCTTCAAGACGCTCGCTCATTACGCCAACCCGGCCATCGACCTGGCGAGCCGCCAGGCACCGATCACCGTCGTCGCCGACCCGGCCACCTGCACCTTCCAGTTCGACCCGGTGGGTAAGGCGCGTTTCGACAGCCCTTGCGACAAGGTCAAGACTTTCCTGGTCAAGCAAGGCCTGCCCTACAAAAGCGTCGCGGCACCGGCCGGCAGCACCGTGCAGGTCAGCGTCGGCGACATGAAACTTGAAGGCTACGACGAAGCCGCCCTGCGCGGCGCGGTGACCCTGGCGGGCTACCCGCAACAAGCCGATGCCCAGCAGATCAACCGGCCGATGATCGTCGCCCTGATCGTGGCGCTGATCATCATTTCGGCGATGTGCTACGGCCCGCTGGCGGCGCTGATGGTCGAACTGTTCCCGACCCGCATTCGCTATACGTCGATGTCGCTTCCGTACCACATCGGCAATGGCTGGTTCGGCGGTTTCCTGCCAACTGTGTCGTTTGCCCTGGTGGTCTACACCGGGGATATTTTCTACGGCCTGTGGTACCCGGTGGTGATCACGGGCGTGAGCCTGGTGGTGGGCATGATCTGCCTGCGGGAAACCCGCAACGTCGATCTGGATACCAACTGAGCACCCATTGGACCCTTTGTGCCGAGGGGGTCTATCCCCTCGCCACAGGTGCTGTGGTCAGTTTTAGTGTACCGAGTGGCTCTTGACCGTGCTCTCCACCAGATCGAGCATCTGCCCCAGCGCCCACGGCTTGGCGATGAACGAGGCCTGGTGTTTGATCCCCGCGCTTTCCGGCGTCTCGAAGCCCGACATGATCAGCAGCGGTATCTGTGGCCAGCGGTCCCCGGTCAGGTTGGCCAGGTCCGCTCCGTCCATCGCACCGGGCATGGTGATATCGGTCAGCAGCAGGTCCACGTAATCGGCGCTCTCCTCCAGGAACGTCAGCGCTGAATCTGCGCTCTCCCGAGGCTCGACGACAAATCCTTCCTCTTCCAGGATTTCGCACAGAAACTCCAGGATGGTCGGATCATCCTCAACGACGAGAATCAAACGTGTGGTCGCCTGTCCGTTGCCCTTCGGCATCGAATTCATGAAAGTGACTCTCCTTGATTCCATTAACTTGCTTTGCGGTTTCAACCGCTCTGCAAGTTATGAGCGATGCCCTTGCGAGAAATTCATTCTGCTTGCGCAGACAACCGCCGGGCGTTGCGCCAAACGGCCCGTTGCAACGCAGCGCAACGTTTTATCTGTATATCCATACAGATAAAGCTTGCCGCGACGGCGATCCCTGACCATGCTAGCGCCCCATGAAACCTGCTTAGGAAGAGGCGTTATGCGGCTGTACCTGTGTGAAAAACCGTCCCAGGCCAAGGATATCGCCGCGGTGCTGGGCGCCACGCGACGCGGCGATGGCTGCTGGCTGGGCGCGAACGTCACGGTCACCTGGTGCATCGGCCACCTCCTGGAGACGGCCCCGCCCGACGCCTACGATGCCCGCTACAAGCGCTGGGTACTGGCCGACCTGCCTATCGTGCCGGCGCAATGGAAGATGACCGTCAAACCGAAAACCGCCAGCCAGTACAGAGCGGTCAAGCGCTTGCTGGGCGAGGCAACGGAACTGATCATCGCCACCGACGCCGACCGCGAGGGCGAGATGATCGCCCGCGAGCTGGTCGAGCATTGCCGCTATCGTGGGCCGATCCAGCGCCTGTGGCTGTCGGCGCTGGACGAAGCATCGATCCGCAAGGCCCTGGCCGCCCTCAAGCCCGGAGCGGAAACCTTCAACCTCTACCACTCGGCCCTGGGCCGCTCTCGGGCCGACTGGCTGATCGGCATGAACATGAGTCGCCTGTTCACGCTCCTTGGGCGTCAGTCCGGCTATCAAGGCGTGCTGCCGGTAGGCCGCGTGCAGACACCGACTTTGCGGCTGGTGGTAGACCGCGACCGTAGCATTGCCGATTTCGTCCCGGTCGCCTACTGGGCCATCGACGTGCGACTGAGCCACGCCGGCACGGCCTTCACCGCCCAGTGGCGCGCCGATCCGGATGCCTGCGACGACCAGGAGCGCTGCCTGAACCAGGCCCTCGCCCGCGATGCCGCACAGGCCATGGGCAATGCCGCCACCGCCCGGGTGATCAAGGTCCGCACCGAACGGCTGCGTGAGGCCGCGCCGCTGCCGTTCGACCTGGGCACGCTGCAAGAGGTCTGCTCGAAAAAGCTCGGCCTTGGCGCCCAGGAAACCCTGGACATTGCCCAGTCGCTCTACGAAACCTACAAGCTCATCACCTATCCGCGCAGCGATTGCGGTTTCCTGCCTCTGAGCCAGCACGGCGAAGCGCCTGCCATTCTGGCCGCCCTCGCCCAGGCCGACCCGGGCCTTGCGCCGCTGCGCGAGCACCTGCAACCGCAACGCAAATCCCGCGCCTGGAACGATGCCAAGGTCAGCGCGCACCACGGCATCATTCCCACGGCCGCGGCGAAGAACCTCGACAAGCTCGCCGGCAAGCAACGGGCCGTCTATACGCTGATTCGCGCGCGCTACCTGGCGCAGTTCCTGCCCAACCATGAATACGACCGGACCCAGGCCGACTTCGATTGTGCCCGCCAGGCCCTGCGGGCCGTCGGCAAGCAGATCATCGAACCGGGCTGGAAACGCGCCTTGCCCGAAGCACTTGCGCCCGCACGCGGCCGCGAAGCACCCGTGCCACAAACCCTGCCGCCGCTGGCCGAAGGCCGCGATTGCAATGTGGACGAGGTGATCCCCAAGGACCTGTGGACCCAGCCGCCCAAGCCGTTTACCGAGGGCGACCTGATCAAGGCGATGAAGAACGTCGCCAAGCTGGTGGAGGACCCGCTGCTCAAGCAGAAGCTCAAGGACACCACCGGCATCGGCACCGAAGCAACCCGAGCCTCGATCATCCAGGGCCTGCTCGACCGGGGTTACCTGGTGAAAAACGGCAAGGCCCTGTCCGCCACTCCAGCGGCGTTCAGCCTGATCGACGCGGTGCCTCGGGCGATCGCCGACCCCGGCACCACCGCCATCTGGGAACAGGCCTTGGACATGGTGCAGAGCGGTGAGATGAGCCTGGAAGAATTTGTCACGCGACAAGCCGCCTGGATGAGCAAGCACGTCGCCCGTTGCCAGGGCATGAGCCTGACCATCAACGGCCCGGCCAGCCCCGCCGGACGTGGCGCGGCGCCGTGGAAGAAAAAACGCAAGCCGGCCAAGCGCAAGGCCGCCGGCGCACCGCGCAAAGCGGCCAAGGCCACCTGAACCCTGCCAGACGCGGTCCCCGTGGCGAGGGAGCTTGCTCCCGCTCGGCTGCGTAGCAGCCCCAAGTAACCTCAGACGATAGCCTGACATATCGCATGCGTCTTTTTTGAGGGCCGCTTCGCGCCCCAGCGGGAGCAAGCTCCCTCGCCACGGGAAACCAATCGCAGCTGGTTTTTCATACCCAAACCATTTTGTCCGACAATATGTAGTGACCAAAAACAATCACTACAAAACCGTTGACGCCTCCGATTTGCCCTTGCATGATGCAGACGTCTCCCCGATCGGGAGTACGGTAAATGTTTGAGCAAGCTCGTCTGACCGCCGAGCTGTTTTTTTCGATAAGGGACTGCCCACAAGGCAGATTGAAGGTGCTGACCTGGCAAGACCGTCCGGTAACAAGGACGAGAAACGCTGGCGATCAATCCTCATGACGCATGGGCTCGACTGTCGAAAGTCGACACTGACCTGAAGATTCTTCGCCGTTTCTCATCGTTGTAGCGCATTTGCGTAGCAGCCCTTCGATAACACTACACAACCGATGCACGACCCCGTCGGACTCGACGGACGAACGCTGACGACCTGTTTTTCGGTAGCAGGCAGGCAATTACCGAACAGCGAAGTTTTGCGAACCACCAGACAGATCAACCAAATGGTCAAGGGGCTTACACATGAATCTGAATAATCAACCATCTATTGATGAACTGGCTCGCATGTTCGCAGCACACCAGGACACCCTGGATAGCCATATCCTGTGGATCAGCAAGACTGGCCAGGTCCATATGGACTGCCTCTCGCCTTTCACCCAGGAAGAAGAATTCGAGAAGAGCCAGGGAGACCTGTGTGCCCGGCTGAAGATGTACCGTCGCGGCCAGGGCTACGTCGGCAAGAAAGCCGCCGCCGACAAAGACTTCATGGGCCGCGTGCTGCAAACGCTGACCCAGGCCTGGCAGTCGGTGCAGAACTCTGCCGAGGTCCGAGTCATCGACCGCCTCTGCTGACATTCCCCAAACACAAAGGCCCGCTCCTGCGTCAGGAGCGGGCCCTTTTTTTGGCTTCTAGAAAACCGACCAGCCGATCCGCTGGCTGAGCAGTTCCAGCGCGGCCATGCCGGCCAGGGAGTTGCCGGCGGTATTGAGTTCCGGCGACCAGACGCAGACGCTGAACTGCCCGGGCACCACGGCCACAATGCCGCCGCCCACGCCGCTCTTGCCGGGCAGGCCGACGCGATAGGCGAAGTTGCCGGCCTCATCGTACAAACCGCTGGTGGCCATGATGGAGTTGACTTGCTGGGTCTGGCGAGCGCTGAGGATCTGCTCACCGCTGTGCTTGCAGAAACCATCGTTGGCCAGGAAGCAGAACGCCCGAGCCAGGTCGATGCAGTTCATTCGCAGCGCGCAATGGCTGAAATAGCTGCGCAACACCGCTTCCACGTCGTTATGGAAATTGCCGAAGGACTGCATCAGATAAGCCATCGCCGCGTTGCGGGCGCGGTGCTGGTATTCCGACTCGGCAACCTTGCCGTCTACCATCACCTGGGGATTGCCCGACAACCGTCGGACGAAATCGCGCATCGACAACGCCGGAGCGGCGAAGCGTGACTGGTTGATATCGCAGATCACCAAGGCACCGGCGTTGATGAACGGATTACGCGGCCGGCCGCGCTCGAATTCCAGTTGCACCAAGGAATTGAAGGGCTGGCCAGAGGGCTCATGGCCCAAGCGCTCCCAGATGGCTTCGCCGGAATGCTCGATGGCCTGCACCAGGCTGAAAACCTTGGAAATACTCTGCACCGAGAACGGCGTCTCGGCATCGCCCGCGCAATAGATCTCGCCATCGTTGCTGTACACCGCAATGCCGAGCTGATTGGCCGCCACGGTGCCGAGGGCGGGAATGTAGTCGGCCACCTTGCCCTGACCAATCAGGGGGCGAACCGCATCGAGGATCTCGTTCAACAGTGCTTGCATGTGCGCAGGGGTCCGGTCATTCCCCGTTCGAGTGCGGGGATACAGACGCTAGACGCTGGTGGGTGGGGTCAGAGCACACTGATTATCTACCTTCAGGCATTTCAATCCTTGTGGCGCTTGTCGTGAAATCCCGCGGTCTATAGTCAAGGATCAACCCGCAGGAGGTAACGATGCGCCAGATCATGCAAAAGGAACCCTGGTGGGCCGCACCGCCCCGGCCTGGGCAGGATGAAAGTGAACTGGAATGGGGCTGGCTGGTGGTCTACAGCGAAGGCGAGCCGCGTTTTGAGTTCATCAAGGAACGTCCCACGGACGAACAGATCCGCCATCGCAAGGGCTGCCGGGTCACGCTCGGGTCCGAGTGACCGCGCTCATGGTTCGATGACCGGCAAGAATACCGGTCGGTTGCTCAGGTCTGCCGCCACCAGGCTATCGTCGATTTGCCCGGCCAGGTAGTACACCGCCGCCATGACCCCGCTGAGGGGATGCCTGAGCGACTTGAACCACGCTTCGTCGAACGCCGCGCTCAGGCTTTTACGGATCTGCGCTTCCATTTCCGGCCGTTCGCCCTCATGGATGATCGCCCGGATGCCCGCCACGCCTACCGAAATCAGCGCCCCTGCGGCCTTCCCGGCGACGGCCGCCGCCGCACCGGTCGCTCCTCGCGTGGCGAACTGCGCCTCGATTTTTTCACTGGTACGTTGCGCCACGGTGGCAATCACGGAGTCCGACGGACCGGAACCAGTGTCGGCGGCTTTGTCGACATGATCGATCAGCGCCGCATAGGCCGGCAGTGTATTGAGCGGTTCGGTGTGGACCATTTCGTACAACGTTGCGTTGCACGTCGCCGGCGGTCCCAGGTTGATGGCCGTAATTGCGTGCAGGCGCCGGTTCATCAGTTCGGTCGGGATTCGGTGCCGCTGAGCAATGACCTGGATCTGTTGGTTGAGCAGGCGCAGGTAATACCCCGTCGCGTTGGCCCGGATCGCTTCGGGATCAATTTACACCGCCACCCGTTCCAGCACCTGCTCGCGATATTGTTCCTGCAGATAACCCGCCAGGCGCCTGGACGACGAGTCCGCCTCGCCCTTGGCGCTTGCCGAATACCAACTGACCTTCACGGCCAGCCACTCCTGGGTCCAGTAGCTGCTGAACCAGGGGATGAAGGCAGCCTCGGTGCGCTCGTAGACCAGCACTCGCCAGTGTTCCATCGATCCGCGCGCATAGAGCTCGGCTTGCTCGGTGGCGCTTTTCGACGCGGCGATGATCTGCCGGTCCGCCTGCCACCAGGTGTCCGGCGCAATAACCACCGGGGCGACCTGTTGGTCGCGCTGCGACGTGGCGCACCCCGCCAGAACGAACATCACGGCCAGCATCAGCGAACGCCGCACGATTGCGCCACCTTGGATTTTTCTCAACCATGGATTGAGTGTAGGCCGTTAGACAAATCAATGTGGGAGGGGGGGGGGGGGGG
>NZ_JBHFJB010000050.1:27324-28192 GCF_057334555.1 Pseudomonas sp. AGC41 | reverse complement strand
ATCTTCGGGCCGCTGCGCGCTGGAGCGCCAGCCCGGCCCAGCGGGAGCAAGCTCCCTCGCCACGGAGGTTTATGCGAGCCTGGCATTCTCATAACGGTCGACGCACCGCCCTCACCTTCCCGCTGCCACCGCCGCCGCAAAAAAACCGGTCCGCGCCATCCGATTCCAGCCCCGACACACCGGTCCCGGGCGGCATGGTCACGCTTTCCAGCACTTGTGCCGTTTGCGGGTCGATACGCCGCAGGTCGCTCTCATCGTTTTCCCAGGTGCCATGCCAAAGCTCGCCATCGACCCAGGTCACGCCCGTGACGAAGCGGTTGGATTCGATCGTGCGCAGGATCTTCCCGTCGGCCGGGTCGATCTGGAGGATTTTGCGCGCCTTGTACTGGCCGACCCAGAGTGAACCTTCGGCCCACGCCAATCCTGAATCGTCACCGCTGTTGGGCGCCGGAATCGTCGCCAGTATCTGGCCGGTGCGTGGATCGATCTTGCGGATGCTGTCGCCAGCGATCTGGAACAGATGCTTACCGTCGAAGGCCGTCCCAGCGTTCGCCGGGACGTCGAGCGAGTGCACCGTCTGGCCACTGGCCGGATCGAATGCATGGAGCTTTTCGCCTGAAGCGAACCAGACGCGCTCGCCGTCGTGACTCACGCCGTGGACGCAATCGACGCCCGGAAAAGGTCCGTATTCATGGAGGATCTGTGCTTCTGACCGTTTCATTTCACTTGCCTCATCAGTGGGGTGTGATTGCATCCTAACCATCCACTGGCAACGCGGTGAGTAACAATACCGTCGCGAATCCAGGCATCGGTGGCGCCGTCCAGCGCCGGGCCCTGGCGCGACCGAACGCCTGCGCCTTGCCGCAGG
>NZ_JBHFJB010000050.1:23123-27304 GCF_057334555.1 Pseudomonas sp. AGC41 | reverse complement strand
GGCGTCGAGGGTTTCCAAGGCCCGCTGCACGCTGCGCTGGCTGGTGCCCAAGGCGAGGGCCAAGGCCGAACTGGACCAGGTTTCGCCATCGGCAAGCAGTGCCAGCACCGCTCCGTGCGGTTCTTCGATGACGCGCGCCAACACCAGGACTTCGTCGGCCTGACGGGGAATCAGGATAAAACCGCGCCGGGTTGCCTTCACCTCCGCCAATGGCCGCAGCGCCGCCCGCAACCGCCCCATCTCGACCCGCAGCCGGGCGCGGTGGGACTCATCCGTCAGTTTCAAGCCAAAGGCCTCGGCCATGAGCGCTTCCCTGGAAGCATCGTCCGGCCAGGCTTGGGCCAGCCCTCGGGCGAGGGCGAACAACACCGGGCGCCGGGCGAGGGAAACCTGACTGCCAGCGCCACTGATGCAGTACCGGCATGCATCCACTACCAGCGCCGCGCCGTCCAGCAGCGCCTGTACTTCTTGAAGAATCAGCAAGCGCTCTTTGTTGCGGGCAATCAGACGTGCCGCCGGCGAGCTCAGCATGCGCCAGGCGCTGGCGATTTCGGCGTTCAGCGCGCCGATGCCGGTTTGCCGCGCGGCCTGCCCGGCCCTTTCAAGGGCGGCCTGGGCGATATGTGTCTGCAGGCGTCGCATGGCGATCCCCGCCGCCACCAGCTCACAAGCGGCTCGGGACGCCAAGGGCAGGCTGGAAAGATCCAGATCAGCCAGTTTGAGCTCGGCCGCGTCAAGGCGACCGAGCAACAGCAGGCGGCGGATTTCGATCGCGTGAGCATGCCCGACGTTCGCCCGGTCGCCGTAGGCTTCGAGCACCGACCGCGCGGCGTCGAGGCGCTTCATGGGCCACGCCAGGTCACGGGAAGCCAAGGCAATTTCTCCCTCGGCCACGATACACCGCGCCCGCGCCACGGCCGCCTTGGGCCCGAACGCCGCACTTGCCCGGCGCATGAGGCTCCTGGCTTTTTCCATATCCCCCAGTTGCGCCATGGCGATGCCGCGCAGGGCGAGGGCCGCGGCATCGGTGCGCAAGGCGATGCGATTGAGCGCCGCCACTGGATCGCTCGCCGCCAATGCCCGCGCTGCTATGCTGATCGCGTAATCCATAAAACGACGGCCTTAGTGGCGAGGGAGCTTGCTCCCGCTGGGGTGCGAAGCGGGCCTGAAAATCTTGCGATTGCTGCGCACTGGAGCACCAGCCCGGCCTGCTCCCCAGGCCAGACAGTGAGTATCGGCTACAGGCGGATCTCGGCGGCCCGTACCACATCAATCCGCGACACCGCGCTGCTCAGCCGCCCCAGTCGCTGGTTGTGATCGGCAATGATCTGCTCGGCCGACAGGCTGCCATTGTCCACCGTCGAATGCGCATCGGCGGCCAACACCACTTCGTACCCCAGGGTATGGGCCTGGCGCACGGTGGCATTGATGCAGTAATCGGTCTGCAGCCCGCAGATCACCACGCGATCAATGCTTCTGGCCTGCAACAGCGCCAGCAGGTCGGTCTGGTAGAACGCGTCCGCGGTGGTCTTGCGCACGCGCAGGTCATCCGCGGCGGTGAGCAGGCCGTCGGCCACTTGCCAGGCGGCACTGCCATAAACCAGCGAGCCCTCAAGTTCTTCGTGCTGGACCAGGATAACCGGCAAGCCGACAGCCCGAGCCCTGGCACTGAGGTCGTTGATGGTGCCGAGCAGGCGTGGGCTGTCGAAGCATTCCTCTTCACCCGTGCATAGCCCGACCTGGACATCGATAATCAGCAATGCGCTGCTCATGCTTGCCTCTCCGAGCGCTCAGTAGCCCAACGATAACCCGGTGTTGCGGCGCGGATCGTTGGCACCGTAGAAACGATTCTTGCCCACGGGCTTGCCACCCAGCGACGGCGCGCCCACCAGGATCGCGGCGATGTGGTTGGGGTCCTGCGGGCCGGCGAACTTGTGGCCCCAGCTTTCCAGCAGCTTGAGCGTATCGGGGCTGGCGGCGAAGGTTTCCAGGTTGGTCTCCTCCGGCATCCACTGCTGGTGGAAGCGCGGTGCGTCCACCGCTTCCTGCAGGTTCATACCGTAGTCGATCACATTGAGAATGGTCAGCAGGGTCGCGGTAATGATGCGGCTGCCGCCCGGCGTGCCGACGACCATCACGGTCTTGCCATCCTTGGTGACAATGGTCGGGCTCATGGACGACAGCGGCGCCTTGCCCGGTGCGATGGCGTTGGCCTCACCCTGTACCAGGCCGTACATGTTGGGCACGCCGACCTTGGCGGTGAAATCGTCCATTTCATCGTTGAGGATCACCCCGGTCTTGCTCGCCATCACCCCGGCGCCGAACCAGTCGTTGAGGGTGTAGGTGACGGAAACGGCGTTGCCCCATTGGTCGACGATCGAATAGTGGGTGGTGTTGCTGCCCTCGTGAGGCGCCACGCCGGGTTTGATCTTGTGCGAGTCGCCGGCCTTTTGCGGCTCGATCGCGGCGCGCAGTTTTGCCGCATAGTTCTTGTCCAGCAGATGGTCGATGGGGTTCTGCACGAAGTCCGGGTCGCCCAGGTAGCTGTTGCGATCGACATAGGCGTGACGCATGGCTTCGATCTGGTAGTGCATGCCCTGGGCCGAATGGAAGCCCAGGTCCTTCATCGGATACCCGTCGAGGATATTCATGATCTGGCACAGCACCACGCCACCGGAACTGGGCGGTGGTGCGGAAATGATGTGGTACCCGCGGTAGTCGCATTCCACCGGGGCCAGCTCGCGGGTCTTGTATTTGTCCAGGTCGGCCTGGGTGATGATGCCCTTGTTGGCCTGGCTGGAAGTCACCAGGGCATCGGCCACCCAGCCTTTGTAGAAGCCGTCCGCGCCCTTGGCGGAAATTTCCCGCAGGGTCCTGGCGAGGTCTTTCTGCACCAGTTTCTGGCCGGCCTGCATCGGCTCGCCGTTGTGCAGGAAGATCGCGCCGGAATCGCGCATGTCCTTTTTGAACACGTCCGTGGCGGTCTCCAGCAGGTCGACATCACCCTGCTCAAGGACAAAACCCTCCTCGGCGAACCGGATCGCCGGGCCGATCAATTCCTCCCGGGGCTTGCTGCCGTATTTCTTCAGCGCCAGCTCCATGCCGGACACCGTGCCGGGCACGCCTACCGCCAAATGGCCACGGGTGCTGAGTTCGGGAATGACATTGCCGTCTTTATCCAGGTACATGTCGGCCGTGGCGGCCAACGGCGCTTTTTCGCGGAAATCCAGGAAGGTCTTGCGGCCATCCGCCATCTGCAGCGTCATGAAACCGCCACCGCCAAGGTTGCCCGCTGCCGGGTAGACTACCGCCAGGGCGTAGCCCACCGCGACTGCCGCATCCACCGCGTTGCCACCGTTCTTGAGCACGTCGACACCGACGTGGGTCGCCAGGTGCTGGGCCGTCACCACCATGCCGTTCTCGGCGGCAACCGGGGCCTGGGACGCAGCGTGGGCAGTCACGCAGCACAGGGAGAGCGAAGTGGCAATGAGGGTCCGGGCCAGGGATTCGAACTTCATGAGTCGGTCTCTTCTTGTTTTAGGGTCGGGATCGCTTCAAGCATTACGCAGTATGGCTCGGTTTACGCAATGTGCCTGTTTCCCGTCGGGCGGCTTACGCCATCACTCTCGTTGCGATAGGCTCGGGCGCTCGATCATCCCACCGCACAAGGACCTCGCCGATGACGTTAAGAATCGAGCGCACGGACGCTCCCACCGATGAACAACGCCAGGCCATTCTCGCGCCGCTACGCGCCTACAACATCGCCCAGACGGGCGGAAGCGCACCCGAACCGGTTGCCTGGCTGGTGCGCGACGAGCACGGCGAAATCGTCGGCGGACTCTACGGCCGAGTATTTTTTCGTTGGCTCTATATCGAACTGCTGGTGGTACCTGAACAGGCCCGGGGCCAAGGCACAGGTTCGCAACTGATGCAGATGGCCGAACAGCTGGCCAGGGAGAAAGACTGCGTAGGCATCTGGCTCGACACCTTCGACTTCCAGGCCCCGGACTTCTATCGCCGGCATGGTTTCACCGAGTGCGGGCAGATCGACGACTACCCGCCGGGGCATCAGCGCTTCTTTTTCCAGAAGCGCCTGCTGAACGCTGACTGACCACCCATACCCTGTGGGACATCCTTGTGGGAGCGAGCCTGCTCGCGAAAGCGGTGGCTCAGTCAAATGC
>NZ_JBHFJB010000050.1:13939-23103 GCF_057334555.1 Pseudomonas sp. AGC41 | reverse complement strand
GTCAAATGCTATGCAAGAAGATAAACGGCGTTCGCGAGCAGGCTCGCTCCCACACCAGGATCAGGTGTTCAGAGGCAAGTCGCCAACGCCGCCAACCGGCGCTTGGCGACAAAATCGTCCTGTCTGGCGTAGTAGTTCAACGCCGTGCCGGTGGCACTGGCTTGTATATCGACAAACGATTCGGCCGAGCGGGTGTACACCGTCGAGCCACCCCGTTTGCCGGGTTGCAGGTAGGCTCCGGCATCGACGCCGAACACCGCTTCGTCTTCCCAGGCGAACTTCACGCATTGGGCGACATTCTGCTCTGGTTTGTCCGAGGCCAGGGTCTTGTAGGGGGCTTGGGTCCGGGCCTGTTCCATCGCCGAACCCGCGCAGCCGGCCAACAGGGTTGCGGCCACGGCCACCATCAGCATTCGCATTGCATTCACTCATCGAGAAAAAAACCGACTTTAGCACTGCGACCAGCGCCTTCGTGCGGCTTTACTGAAATTTGCCCGCGACAATGGCTATCGATTCACGCAACCTGTCGGGACATTGACTCAAGGAGCAACCATGGCGGCAACCGGACAGCAGCACGAACGAGCCCTGGAGATCTTTCTCGACGAACGCCCGCAGTTGCGTGTCGAGCTGGACAACCTCAACCCCCTGCTGGCCCAGGCCAAGGGCGAAACCGCTGCGCAGTATCGCGCCGAGCGCTTGCATGAAGCGTTCGAAGCCGAGGCCGAGCGCCTGGGTCTGTTTGCCTGGGAGCTGACGCTGTCGCTGACGGCGGCCTCCGCCGAGGACTACCAGGCCCAGCGCATGGAAGTGCACAGGGAAGTCGCGGAAATGGCGGGAATGGAATGGGCTGAGTACTGCCAGTTACATGGTCTCACGGACTGAAGTGAACCCCGTGGCGAGGGAGCTTGCTCCCGCTGGCCTGCGTAGCAGGCCCAAAAAGGCGACTCAACTCACCTGAGACACCGAGTTGTACGATCCAGGGGCCGCTTCGCAGCCCAGCGGGAGCAAGCTCCCTCGCCACGAAAGCTCACGCCGTTTCCGAGAATCGCCCCACCGCCGATAAAGCTTTATCATGGCCGCAGTTTTACGGATCGGGTCTGTCATGAAGTTCGCCATCGCGCTGTTTTCCGCCGCCCACGCGCCCTCCTCGCGCCGCGCCTTGCTGTTTGCGCAAGCCGCGCTGGCCGGTGGGCATGAGATCGTGCGGCTGTTTTTCTACCAGGACGGCGTCTACAACGCCGATAACAGCATCGTCACGCCCCAGGATGAGCAGGATCTGCCGCGGCAATGGCGAACCTTCGTCAGCGACCATCAGCTCGACGGCGTCGTCTGCATCGCGGCGGCGTTGCGCCGTGGCGTGCTCAACGCTGAAGAGGCCCAGCGTTACCAGCGTTCGGCAATCAGCGTCGAAGCGCCCTGGGCCCTTTCCGGACTGGGTCAGCTGCACGATGCGATCCAGGACGCCGACCGCTTGATCTGTTTTGGAGGCGCATGATGGCCAAGTCGTTATTGCTCATCAGCCGTCAGTCCCCGTGGTCCGGTCCCGGAGCCCGGGAAGCATTGGACATCGTGCTGGCCGGCGGTGCGTTCGACCTGCCCATCGGCCTGCTGTTTCTCGATGACGGCGTGTTCCAGCTCAGCGCCAGGCAAAACGCCAAGGCCCTCCAGCAAAAAGACCTGAGCGCCAATTTGCAGGCATTGCCGATGTTCGGCGTCGACGAGCTGTTTGTCTGCGCCGACAGCGCCGCCGAGCGTGGCATCGCCACCGATGCCCTGGCACTGGACGCTTTGAAAGTGCTGGGCGCAGCGGACATCGCCGCGCTCATTGACCGTTACGACCAGGTGATCACCCTCTGATGTCGACTTTGCATGTGTTGTCCCATTCGCCGTTCGGTGATAACCGCCTCGCCAGTTGCCTGCGGATACTGGGGAGCCAGGATGCGCTGGTGCTGTGCGGCGACGCGACTTACGCGCTGCAACCTGGCACCGAACCGTTCGCTGCACTCCAGGCCGCCGGGCGCAAGGTGTTCGTCCTTGCCGAAGACGCCCAGGGCCGTGCCCTGCACACTCCGGACTGGGCCGAAGCCATCGATTACCCAGCCTTCGTCGAGCTTTCAATCGAGCATGACAAGGTCAACTCCTGGCTATGAACGTGCTGACCGTGGGCGCGCGCAGCATCGCGCTGGACAAGGACGGCTACCTGGCCGATCTCAATGACTGGTCAACGGAAGTGGCCACAGCCCTGGCCGCTGCTGAAGACATCGAGCTGAGCCCCGAGCACTGGGAAATCCTCGAACTGCTGCGGGCCTTTTATGATGAATTCCAGCTGTCCCCCGCCACTCGGCCGCTGATCAAGTACACCGCGCTGAAACTCGGCGCGGACAAGGGCAACAGCCTGCACCTGAACCGATTGTTCAAAGGCACTCCCGCCAAACTCGCCGCCAAGCTGGCGGGCCTGCCCAAACCGACGAATTGCTTATGACCGACTTTCCTTCGCTGACCCTCGAGACCCCGGCCGAACATCCATTCGCCCAATTCGTGCGCATCCTTGGCAAAGGCAAGCGCGGCGCCCGCAACCTCACCCGTGAAGAAGCCCGCGAGGCCATGGGCATGGTGCTTGATGAGCAGGTCGAAGAGACCCAGTTGGGCGCCTTCCTGATGCTGTTGCGGCACAAGGAGGAAAGCGCCGAGGAAATGGCCGGCTTCACCGACGCCCTGCGTCAACGCCTGGTGGTTCCGCAACTGGCGGTGGACCTCGACTGGCCGACCTACGCCGGGAAGAAGCGCCACCTGCCGTGGTACCTGCTGGCGGCCAAATGCCTGGGACAGAACGGCGTGCGGATCTTCATGCACGGCGGCGGCGCCCACACGGCGGGTCGGCTCTACACCGAACAGTTGCTTGGTTTGCTGGATATCCCCCTGTGCCGCGACTGGCAACAGGTCGGCACGGCGCTGGACACCGGCGGCCTGGCCTTCATGCCGCTGGTGGACTGGGCGCCGCAAATGCAACGGATGATCGACCTGCGCAACACCCTCGGCCTGCGCTCGCCGATCCATTCCCTGGCGCGGATCCTCAATCCACTGGGCGCGCGTTGCGGTCTGCAAAGCATCTTCCATCCTGGCTACCAGGCCGTGCATCGCGAGGCCAGCGGGCTGCTGGGCGACACTGCCATCGTGATCAAGGGCGACGGCGGCGAGATCGAAATCAATCCGGACGCCGACAGCCACCTGTACGGCACCACCGGTGGCGCCAGTTGGGACGAAGAATGGCCACGCCTGTCGGAGCAGCGCCACGTCAAGCCGGAGCGCCTCGACCCTGAGCATTTGAAAGCCGTCTGGCGCGGCGACGTCGAGGACAGCTACCCGCAACTGGCATTGATCGCCACGATGGCTTTGGCCTTGCGCGGCCTGGGGTTGTCTCGTGAAGAAGCGTTCGACAAAGCCCGGCAGTATTGGGACGCGCGGAACAGATCGATTTAGTCGATCATCAGCGCCCAACCTTTGCGCTTTTTGTTCGAACCTATCGGCATAGACTCTTCTCCAAC
The DNA here is from genome assembly GCF_057334555.1 of Pseudomonas sp. AGC41. Lineage (NCBI taxonomy): Bacteria > Pseudomonadati > Pseudomonadota > Gammaproteobacteria > Pseudomonadales > Pseudomonadaceae > Pseudomonas > Pseudomonas sp. AGC41. The sequence continues at coordinate 19,558 of NZ_JBHFJB010000050.1, read as the reverse complement.
GTTTACCAGGCTGAGGAGATCGAGATGGGTTTGTTGGTCGAGGGCCGCTGGCAGGACCAGTGGTATGAAAGCAAGGACGGCAGTTTCCAGCGTGAACAGGCGCAACGCCGCCACTGGATAACCGCCGACGGCAGCGCCGGCCCTTCCGGCGAGAGCGGCTTCGCCGCCGCAGCCGGTCGTTATCATCTTTATGTTTCCCTCGCCTGCCCCTGGGCGCACCGCACGCTGATCTTGCGCAAGCTCAAGGGCCTGGAAGAGCTGATCGATGTTTCAGTGGTCAGCTACCTGATGCTGGAAAACGGCTGGACCTTCGACCAGGCCCACGGCTCGACGGGCGACAAGCTCGACCACTTCGACTTCCTGCACCAGCGCTACACCGCCGATACAGCGGACTACACCGGTCGTGTCACTGTGCCCGCGCTGTGGGATAAACAACAGCAGCGCATCGTCAACAACGAGTCAGCGGAAATCATCCGCATGTTCAACAGCGCCTTCGATGGCTTGACCGGCAACGACCTGGATCTCTATCCAGAGCACCTGCGCGGCGAAATCGATGGGTTGAACGAGCGCATCTATCCGGCGGTGAATAACGGCGTCTACCGCGCCGGCTTCGCCACCACCCAGGCGGCTTACGAAGAAGCCTTTGATCAGCTGTTTGCCGAACTGGACCGTCTGGAAGCCCTGCTGGACACCCGCCGCTACCTGACCGGCGAGTACCTGACCGAGGCCGACATACGCTTGTTCACGACGATGATTCGCTTCGACGCGGTGTACTTCGGTCACTTCAAATGCAACCTGCGACGCATCGCCGATTATCCGAACCTGTCGAACTGGCTGCGGGAGATGTATCAGTGGCCGGGCATTGCCGAGACAGTGGATTTCAGGCATATCCAGCGGCATTACTACGGCAGCCACAAGACCATCAATCCCAATGGGATCGTGCCCAAGGGGCCGGAGCAGGATTTCACGGTGGCGCATGATCGGCGGAGGTTGAGTGGGAAAGGGATCTGGCGCGGAGCCCGGGATTGATCCGGACCGGTGTAGTTGTCGAGGGCCTCTTCGCGAGCAGGCTCGCGAAGGGCGCGGCGCGGTCTTCAGACCTGCCCCTGAGCCCCTTCAAACCAAGCCAGCTTCTCGCGCAACTGCACCACTTCCCCAACAATCACCAGCGTCGGCGCATGCACCTCATGCTCGGCCACCAGCCGTGGCAGGTCCGCCAGGGTTCCGGTGAACACCCGCTGGTTTGAAGTCGTGCCTTGCTGGATCAGCGCCGCCGGCGTGTCCGCCGCGCGACCGTGCTTGATCAATTCGTTGCAAATCACCGGCAGCCCTACCAGGCCCATGTAAAACACCAGCGTCTGCGCTGGCGACACCAGGTCCGCCCAGGGCAGATCGCTGCTGCCGTCCTTGAGATGGCCGGTGATGAAACGCACCGACTGGGCGTAGTCGCGATGGGTCAGCGGGATCCCGGCGTAAGCCGCGCAACCACTGGCCGCCGTAATGCCCGGGACCACCTGGAACGGGATGCCATGGGCCGCCAGTTCTTCGATTTCTTCGCCGCCACGACCGAAGATGAACGGATCGCCACCCTTCAGCCGCACCACACGCTTGCCCTGCCGGGCCAGGTCGACCAATTGTTGGTTGATCTGGTCCTGGGGCACCGCGTGCTCGGACCGGCGCTTGCCGACGTAAACCCGCTCGGCATCGCGCCGGCACAGCTCGAGGATCGCCGGGGCCACCAGACGGTCGTAAAGCACCACGTCCGCCTGCTGCATCAGGCGCAGCGCGCGGAAGGTCAGCAGGTCCGGATCACCCGGCCCGGCGCCTACCAGATAGACTTCGCCCGGCGCGTTCGGCGCCTGGCCGTCGATCTTTTCCCGCAACAAGCGCTCGGCTTCGCCGCCCTGCCCGGCCAACTGACGATCGGCGATCGGGCCTTGGAACACTTCTTCCCAGAACGCCCGGCGCTGCTGCACGTCGGGAAACAGTTGCTTGACCTGGTTGCGAAAGCGCGCCGCCAGGCCGGCCAGTTGTCCGTAGATCGATGGAATCCAGGTTTCCAGCTTGGCGCGGATCAGCCGTGCCAGCACCGGCGCGTCGCCGCCGCTGGACACCGCAATCACCAAGGGCGAGCGGTCGACGATCGCCGGGAAGATCACGCTGCACAGCGCGGGCGCGTCCACCACGTTGACCGGCACGCAGCGCTTGTGCGCGTCGGCCGAAACCTGGGCGTTGAGCGGCTCATCATCGGTGGCGGCGATGACCAGGCCGCAGCCGTCCATATCCGCCTCGACGTAGCCACGCCGCACGCATTCACCGCCGCTGCCACTGACCAGTTCCCGCAACTGCGGTTCGATGTCGGGTGCGACCACCCGTAGCAGGGCACCGGCATCCGCCAGCAGGCGAGACTTGCGCAAGGCAATCTCGCCGCCGCCGACCACCAGCACGCGGCTGCCGCGCAGGTTGTGGAACAGTGGCAGATAGTCCATTTAGCCGATGACCTCGATGCCGCCCATGTACGGCTTCAGCACTTCAGGCACCCGGATCGAACCGTCGGCCTGCTGGTAGTTTTCCAGCACGGCGACCAGCGTACGCCCCACCGCCAGGCCAGAGCCGTTGAGGGTATGGACCAGTTCCGGCTTGCCGGTTTCCGGGTTGCGGAAACGCGCCTGCATGCGGCGGGCCTGGAAATCACCGCAGTTGGAGCACGAGGAAATCTCGCGGTACTTGTCCTGGCTCGGGATCCAGACTTCCAGATCGTAGGTCTTGACCGCACTGAAGCCCATGTCGCCGGTGCACAGCGCCAGGGTGCGATACGGCAGCTCGAGCAATTGCAGGACCTTCTCGGCGTTGGCGGTCAGGCTTTCCAGGGCTTCCATGGATTTCGACGGCTCAACGATCTGCACCATCTCGACCTTGTCGAACTGGTGCTGGCGGATCATGCCGCGAGTGTCACGACCCGACGCGCCGGCTTCACTGCGAAAGCACGGCGTGTGGGCGACAAACTTGATCGGCAGTTGCCTGGCATCGACGATTTCGCCGGCAACGACGTTGGTCAGCGAGACTTCGGCCGTCGGGATCAGGTACAGGTCGGCTTCGCCGTCGCGAGCGATCTTGAACAGGTCTTCCTCGAACTTCGGCAACTGACCGGTGCCTTGCAGCGCCGGTGCCTGGACCAGGTACGGTGTGTAGGCCTCTTCGTAGCCGTGCTCGGTGACGTGCAGGTTGATCATGAACTGCGCCAGTGCGCGATGCAGACGGGCGATCGGCCCGCGCAGCAGGGCGAAACGCGCGCCCGACAGCTTGGCGGCGGTCTCGAAGTCCAGCCAACCGAATTTCTCGCCCAGGGCGACGTGGTCCTGTACCGGAAAATCGAAGGCTTTCGGCGTGCCCCAGCGACGTACTTCGACGTTGCCGTCCTCGTCTTCACCCACCGGCACCGATTCGTGAGGCAGGTTCGGGATGCCCAGCAGGATCGAATCCAGCTCGCTCTGGATCGCGTCCAGTTCGGTCTTGCCGGCGCTCAACTCGCTCGCCATGCGCTCGACATCGGCCATCAGCGGCGCGATGTCTTCGCCGCGCTGCTTGGCCTGACCGATGGACTTGGAGCGCGCGTTACGTTCAGCCTGCAGGGCTTCGGTGCGGGTCTGGACGGTCTTGCGCTGTTCTTCCAGCGCTTCGATGCGCGCGACATCCAGGGCAAAGCCACGGGATGCCAGGCGGTCCGCTACGTCCTGAAGGTTGCTACGTAACAGTTTGGAATCGAGCATGTCGGTCTCTCGTTATCAAAGTTTGGTCAGGGACAGGCCGGCCCAGGTGGCGAGCAGCCCGCCGAACACGCTGATGGCCGCATAGCCCAGGGCCAGCGGCACCTGCCCGCTTTCCAGCAGGCGCACCGTATCCAGTGAAAAGGATGAAAAAGTCGTCAGGCCGCCAAGAAAGCCGACCATCAACCCCGCGCGCACCTCGATGGGCACTTCAGGGCGAATCAGAAACAGGCCGTAAAGAACACCGATCAGCAGACAGCCCACGATATTAACGGCCAGCGTCGCGGTATAGAAGTGCCGCGGCCAATTTGCGCTGATCCAGTTGCCCGTGGCGAAACGCAACAATGTACCGGCAACGCCGCCGGCGGAGACTGCGAGAATCAAGGGGATCACGGTTTTCTCCGCTGCCGTGGACTCAATCGGTCCAGTTGCGCCAAGTGATTGAGCTTCTCGCCGATCTTCAGCTCCAGGCCACGGGGCACCGGCTGATAGAACCGCTGGGGTTCGAGTTCCTCGGGAAAATAGTCTTCGCCAGCGGCGTAAGCGTCAGGCTCGTCATGGGCGTAACGGTATTCATCGCCGTAGCCCAACTGCTTCATGAGCTTGGTCGGCGCGTTGCGCAGGTGCAACGGCACTTCCAGAGAGCCGTGCTCGGCGGCGCTGCGCATCGCCGCCTTGAAGCCCATGTAGACGGCGTTGCTTTTCGGCGCGCAGGCCAGGTAGGTAATGGCCTGGGCCACGGCGAGCTCGCCTTCCGGGCTGCCGAGGCGCTCTTGCACGTCCCAGGCCGCCAGGCACAGGCTCAGGGCGCGCGGATCGGCATTTCCGATGTCTTCGCTGGCCATGCGTACTACACGGCGTGCGAGGTACAGCGGATCACAACCGCCGTCGATCATCCGCGCAAACCAGTACAGCGCGCCGTCCGGGTTGGAGCCGCGCACTGATTTGTGCAGCGCCGAGATCTGGTCGTAGAACGCCTCGCCGCCCTTGTCGAAGCGGCGCCGGGTATCGCCCAGCAGGCTTTGCAGCAGCTCGACATCGATCTCGCTGTCGTCTTCGGCCAGGTCCGAGGCGTTTTCCAGCAGGTTGAGCAGGCGCCGACCATCCCCGTCGGCAGCGCTGAACAGTATCTGGAAACCTTCGTCGCTGAGGCTCAAGTGGCGCTTGCCCAGGCCGCGCTCTTCGGTGAGCGCGCGATGCACTAGCTTGCGCATCGCCGCCTCGTCGAGGCTCTTGAGCACGTAGACCCGCGCGCGGGACAACAAGGCGTTGTTGAGTTCGAAGGAAGGGTTCTCGGTGGTGGCGCCGATGAAAATCAGCGTACCGTCCTCGACATAGGGCAGGAAGGCGTCCTGCTGTGACTTGTTGAAACGGTGCACTTCATCGACGAACAGGATGGTGCGCTTGCCGTACTGGCCGGCCTGCTGCTTGGCGATTTCCACCGCCTGGCGGATCTCCTTGACCCCGGCCAGCACCGCCGACACCGTTTCGAAATGCGCATCCGAGACTTCCGCCAGCAACCGCGCCAGGGTGGTCTTGCCGACCCCCGGCGGGCCCCAGAAGATCATCGAATGCAGGGCGCCCTGCTCCAGGGCTTCGCGCAGGGGCTTGCCGCGGGCGAGCACATGCTCCTGGCCGACGTACTCATCCAGGTTGGTGGCCCGCAGGCGGGCGGCCAATGGCTGGGCAATCGGGGCGCTTCGAAACAGGTCCATCACTGCTTATGCAACCTCCGCTGGGTCCTGTTGCCGATCAGTTGAACAATTGAACACCACAATCCCTTGTGGGAGCGAGCCTGCTCGCGAAGCGGTGTGTCAGCTACGTCATTGTCAACTGATCCGCCGCCTTCACG
>NZ_JBHFJB010000050.1:7424-13909 GCF_057334555.1 Pseudomonas sp. AGC41 | reverse complement strand
CCCCCCCCCCCCCCCCCCCCCACAAGGGTTACAGCGTTATTCCTGGATCACATCTGCACCCTTGGGGATGTCGAACTTGAACTTGGACGGAGCGATCGGCTCGTTGGCCTTGACTCCGGTGAACAGGATGTTGGTGCGCTGGCCGACACTGTCGATCAGTTGCATGTCGTTGACCAGGCCGTTGCGGAACGACAGGCGCAGGCTGTCGAACAGGCTGTCCTTGGTCTTCGGCTTGAGGGTGAAATCAATCACGCCACCGGCTTCCTTGGAGGTGATGTCGAAGCTCTGGCTGATCTCCGAGATATCGCCGGAGAGCAACAGCGCCGGCGTCTGGGTCAGGCGCTGGTCGAGGGTCTTGATGGTCACCTGTTCGAGGTCCGGGTCCCACAGGGAGACTTTCTTGCCATCGGACACCATCAACTGTTCGGCGGGCGCATCGGTGTGCCAGTAAAACAGGCCCGGACGCTGCAGGGCCATGTCGCCAGCAGTTTCCTGCAACTGGGTACCGCTGCCGTCGAGGGTCAGTTGGGAGAAACGCGCAGTCAGGGTCTGGGAGCCACCCAGCAATTGGGTCAGGCGGGCCACGTCTTTCTCGCCGGCATGGGCCGACAACGTGGACAAGGCCAATACGGGCAACAGCAACATGCGAATCAGGCGCATGGGAGTCCTCATGAATTCGTGGGGGGCCGAGCGACGCGTCATCGCGCCGCCCGGGTAATCAGTCGCGCATCGGGCCCGGCGCCAGTACTTCGCGCGAGCCGTTGGTGTTCATGGCCGTCACGACCCCGGCCATTTCCATGGCTTCGATCATGCGTGCGGCGCGGTTGTAGCCGATCTTCAGCTTGCGCTGTACGGCGGAAATCGAGGCACGGCGGCTCTCCAGGACGAACTGCACCGCTTCGTCATAAAGCGCATCGGTCTCGGCATCGTCGTCACCGCCGCCACTGCTGCCCTCGAAACCGCTGCCGGCCTCTTCGACACCGTTGAGGATGTCGTCGTTGTATTCAGGCGCGCCGCGCAACTTCCAGGCTTCGACCACGCGGTGCACTTCGTCATCGGAGACGAACGCGCCGTGGACACGGATCGGCAGGCTGGTGCCCGGCGGCATGTAGAGCATGTCACCGTGGCCGAGCAATTGCTCGGCGCCGCCCTGGTCGATGATGGTCCGCGAGTCGATCTTGCTCGACACCTGGAACGCCATGCGGGTCGGGATGTTGGCCTTGATCAGGCCGGTGATCACGTCCACGGATGGGCGCTGCGTGGCAAGGATCAAGTGGATACCGGCCGCACGCGCCTTTTGGGCGATACGGGCGATCAGTTCTTCGACCTTCTTGCCGACGATCATCATCATGTCGGCGAATTCGTCCACCACCACCACGATGGTCGGCAGCTTGTGCAACAGCGGTGCTTCGTCGTGGATGCTTTCGCGGTGGTACAGCGGGTCGCTCAACGGCGTGCCGGCTTCCTCGGCCTCCTTGACCTTGGCGTTGAAGCCCGAGAGGTTGCGTACACCCATCTTCGCCATCAGCTTGTAGCGGCGCTCCATCTCGGCAACGCTCCAGCGCAGGGCGTTGGCCGCGTCCTTCATGTCGGTGACCACCGGGCACAGCAGGTGCGGGATGCCTTCGTAGATCGACAACTCGAGCATCTTCGGGTCGATCATGATCAGCTTGGCGTCTTCCGGGCCGGACTTGAACAGGATCGACAGGATCATCGCGTTCACCCCCACCGACTTACCGGAACCGGTGGTACCGGCCACCAGCAGGTGAGGCATCTTCGCCAGGTCGGTGATGACCGGCTTGCCGCCGATGTCGTGGCCCAGGGCCAGGGTGACCGGTGACTTGTGATTGTCGTACTCGGGGGTCGAGAGCACCTCGGAGAAGCGCACGATCTGGCGATCCTCGTTGGGGATCTCGATGCCCACGGTGGTCTTGCCCGGAATGACCTCCACCACCCGCACACTGGTGACCGCCAGGGACCGCGCCAGGTCCTTCGCGAGGTTGGCGATACGGCTGACCTTGACGCCGGCGGCCGGCTGGATTTCGTAACGGGTAATGACCGGGCCCGGATGGATCGAATCCACCGACACCTCGACGCCGAACTCCTTGAGCTTGATCTCCAGCAGGTGACCGACGGCCGCCAGGGATTCGGGGGAATAGTTGAGTTGTTTCTTTTCCGCGGGATCGAGGATCGAGATCGGCGGCAAGGTCCCTTCCACCGCGCTGTCGACGAACAGCGGCGCCTGTTTTTCCTTCTGCACGCGCTTGCTCTGCTCCGGCGGCTTGGCCGGAGCCATGGTGATGACCGGCGGCACCTGCTTCTCGCGCTCGGACATATGCTTGCTCAGGGCCTGCTCACGCTCGATCAGGCGTTCCTTGACCTTGGCCTGCTCGCGCTTGTCCGGGACGGTGGGGGCAACGACGTCGTGGACTCGATCGTCCACTTCACGCAGTTGCGCCACCAGTTGCTTGCGTTCGTTGCGCGCCGCCCACCAGCGGTTCAGCGCCCCCTGGATCAATTCGATGAGGTCCAGGGTGATCTTGCCGGTCACGTCCATGACCTTGAACCAGGACAGGTCGGTGAACACCGTGAGGCCGAAGAGGAACAGGGCGATGAACAGCAGCGTGCTGCCTTGGATATTCAGGGCATTGCGCGCCAGGTCGCCAAGACTCTCGCCTAGCGCACCACCCGCCCCGGCCGGCAGGCCGGTGGGTGCGTGGAAATGGATATGTGCCAGCGCGGCCCCGGACAACACCAGGAACACCAGGCCGATCAGGCGCCAGGAAAACAGCCAGCCGCTCCACTGCCAGGGCTCATGGCGCTGACGAAAAATCTGATAGGTCTTGATCGCCAGTAGCAGCGGGAAAATGTAGGCGAAATAGCCCAGCACCATGAACAGAATGTCGGCGCTGTAGGAACCGGCCGGCCCGCCGAAATTCTGCACGTCTTCGATCTTGCTGTTGTGGCTCCAGCCCGGATCGTCCTTGCCGTAGGTCAGCAAGGCCATCATCAGGAACAGGCACAAGGCCCCAATGGCGATCAACGCACCTTCCTTGAGCCGGTAGTGCAATTGTTGGCGCCAGAGCGGAACGACTGTCTTGGGTGCTGCGGTGGATTTCTTCAAAACGCTTCTTTTCCTGCGCCAATGGCGCGTCCATCTGTTGAATGACTATAAAAACTGCCCACGGGGAGCAGGTAAAAAAAGTGAATGTGCTCAACCGGTACTACTTTTACCACTGAGGCATGTTTTACCACTGTGGCATGCGTCCGGAAAACCGCAGGTGTTGCCGAAGATTTGATCTTTTGCCCGTCCTGCGATCAAAACTCAAGCATTGTACGGGTTTGTCATGCCCGAGGCATTGCCCGCGCGCCCGGCGACAACCTGGCCAGAAACTGGTTATCGGGCGCCAATTTGAGCATGCATTCTCTTTTGTGACAAAGGCTTATGAGGTGTTTTTTATGAGCGAAGCGAAGCATTCACGCCTGATCATTCTCGGTTCCGGCCCTGCAGGGTACAGCGCGGCTGTCTATGCGGCCCGCGCCAACCTCAAGCCCGTTGTCATTACCGGCATACAGGCCGGTGGCCAGCTCACCACCACGGTCGAAGTCGATAACTGGCCCGGCGATGTCGAAGGCCTGACCGGTCCGGTACTGATGGAGCGCATGCAGCGGCACGCCGAGCGCTTCGACACGCAGATCGTCTACGACCATATCCATACCGCCAAGTTGCAACAGCGGCCATTCGAACTGGTCGGTGACAGCGGTACCTATACCTGCGATGCATTGATCATCGCCACCGGCGCCTCGGCCCAATACCTGGGCCTGCCTTCCGAGGAAACCTTCGCCGGCAAAGGCGTTTCCGCCTGCGCGACCTGTGATGGCTTCTTTTATCGAAACCAGGTGGTGGCGGTCATCGGTGGCGGTAATACGGCGGTTGAAGAAGCCTTGTACCTGTCGAATATTGCCAGGGAAGTTCACCTGGTCCACCGCCGCGACAAGCTGCGCGCGGAGAAGATATTGCAGGACAAGCTCTTCGAAAAGGCGGCCAACGGCAATATCCGCCTGCACTGGGACCAGAACCTGGATGAAGTGCTGGGTGACGCCAGCGGCGTGACCGGCGCGCGCCTGCGGCACAGCGAGACGGGCGAAACCAGCACGTTGTCGCTGGCCGGGGTGTTCATCGCCATCGGGCATAAACCCAACACCGATCTGTTCCAGGGCCAGTTGAAAATGCACGACGGCTACCTGATCGTGCGCGGCGGCAGCGAAGGCAATGCCACCGCCACCGACATCGAAGGTGTCTTCGCCGCCGGCGACGTGGCTGACCACGTCTATCGTCAGGCCATTACGTCCGCCGGCGCCGGTTGCATGGCCGCGCTGGACGCAGAGAAGTATCTCGATGACATCCCGACCGTTTGACGGTTAACCTCTGGGGCGGGCCTATGACAGGGCCCGCTCCCCTCCCCTTCTGCAAGTCCGGATAACGATGCTGACCTGGTTACAACGCAACACGTTCGATTTTCCCCCGCTGGAAAAAGCCATGCGCGACCCCAACGGCTTGCTGGCCGCCGGCGGAGACCTTAGCGCCGATCGGCTGATCCAGGCCTATCGCCACGGCTGCTTTCCGTGGTTCTCGGAGGGACAGCCGATCCTCTGGTGGTCACCGGACCCGCGCACCGTGCTGTTTCCCGACGAACTGCACGTTTCCCGCAGCCTGAACAAGCTGTTGCGCAAGCAGCGCTATCAAGTGACGTTCGACCGCGACTTCGCCGCGGTCATCAAGGCCTGCGCTGCGCCCCGCGATTATGCCGACGGCACCTGGATCACCGACGCCATGCAGACCGCTTATCTGGAACTGCACCGGCGTGGCTTCGCCCATTCGGTGGAGGTCTGGGACCAGGGCCAACTGGTGGGCGGCTTGTATGGCCTGGCGATGGGGCAGCTGTTTTTCGGCGAGTCGATGTTCAGCCGGGCCGACAATGCGTCGAAATTCGGCTTCGCAACCCTGGTCCAACATCTCAAGGAAGCGGGTTTCGTGTTGATCGACTGCCAGATGCCCACCGAGCACCTGCACAGCCTGGGGGCCCGGTCGATTCCCCGCGCAGCGTTTGCCGATTATCTGAAAGCGCACCTGGACCAGCCCAACCAGGCCACATGGCTTTGCTGAGCGATATTCGCGCGACTGGCTTACACTTGAATTGAAGTTTTATCCCGAGGGTTGATCATGACCGAGTTGGCGCGCTTGAAGTTCTATGCCACTCAACCTCACTCTTGCAGTTATCTGCCGGAGGAGCAGGCCACGACCCTGTTCCTCGACCCGAGCCAGCCCATGGATGTGCATGTCTACGCAGACCTGTCGGAAATGGGCTTTCGGCGCAGTGGCGATCATCTTTACCGGCCCCATTGCCAGCATTGCAATGCGTGCGTTCCGGCGCGCATTCCCGTGGCTCGATTCACACCCAATCGCCAGCAGAAACGTATTTTCAAGCGCAACGCCGACTTGCAGGTGCGCCCGGCCAAGCCGCAATTTACCGAAGAATATTTTGACCTGTACCAGCGCTACATCGAGCAACGCCACGCCGATGGCGACATGTACCCGCCCAGCCGGGACCAATTCTCGACGTTCCTGGTGCGCGACCTGCCGTTCTCGCGCTTCTACGAATTCCGCCTCGATGGCCGACTGGTCGCCATTGCCGTCACCGACCTGCTGCCCAACGGGCTTTCGGCGGTGTACACCTTCTATGAGCCCGACGAAGAAAAACGCAGCCTGGGGCGTTTTGCGATTCTCTGGCAGATCAATGAATGCCGGCGCCTGGGCCTGGATGCGGTGTACCTGGGCTACTGGATCAAGAACTGCAAAAAAATGAACTACAAGACCCAATATCGGCCCATTGAATTGCTGATCAACCAGCGGTGGGTTGTCCTGAACTAAGGGCTCGCTTGCAATGAGTGCCCCGAGGCAAGTGCCCGACTCATCGAGTATCCCAAGAACCCCTTGGCTTGCCCCCCCTTTTTCGGGCACAATGCACGCCGCTTTTGCCTGGCGCAGTTGCACCGGGCCATTCACTGGATACCGAGGGCTTTACTGCATGTCGAAAGAAGACAGCTTCGAAATGGAAGGCACTGTCGTCGACACCCTGCCCAACACCATGTTTCGTGTGGAGTTGGAAAATGGGCACGTCGTAACCGCGCATATCTCCGGCAAGATGCGCAAGAACTACATTCGTATTCTTACCGGTGACAAAGTGCGCGTCGAGCTGACGCCCTATGACTTGAGCAAAGGGCGCATCACTTACCGCGCTCGCTAACAAGTCAGTACAAAACGCCCGGCTCATGTCGGGCGTTTTTGTTTGTCTGGGATTTGTCCCGATCTTTCAGAACACAGCTTCCCTGTGGGAGCGAGCCTGCTCGCGATGGCGGCGTGTCAGCTTGCGCATATATTGAATGTGCCATTGCATTCGTCGGAACGCCGCCCGGAGCAGGCT
>NZ_JBHFJB010000050.1:0-7404 GCF_057334555.1 Pseudomonas sp. AGC41 | reverse complement strand
CCCGCTCCCACAGGGAATTGATGTGAATCTTGAGCAATAAAAAGGCGCCTTTCGGCGCCTTTTGCTTATTGCGGTTTACGATCAGGCCATTTCCGCCGTGGTTTCGAAGTCGAACGTCAGCTCGCCATCCTTGATGTCGATGTGGACCACACCGCCATGCTCGGCCAGTTCGCCAAAGAGGATCTCCTCCGCCAGTGGACGCTTGATCTTGTCCTGGATCAGGCGAGCCATCGGCCGTGCCCCCATCGTTACATCGTAGCCACCTTCGGCCAGCCAACTGCGGGCTGCATCGGTAACCTCCAGCAACACCCGCTTGTCTTCGAGCTGTGCCTGAAGTTCGGTGAGGAACTTGTCCACCACGCTCTTGATGACTTCATGACTGAGGCGACCAAACTGGATGATAGTGTCCAGGCGGTTACGGAACTCAGGCGTAAAGCTCTTCTTGATTACTTCCATCGCATCGGACGAGTGGTCCTGATGGGTGAAACCGATCGAAGCGCGCGCAGCGGTTTCAGCGCCGGCGTTGGTGGTCATGATGATGATCACGTTGCGGAAATCCGCCTTGCGCCCGTTGTTGTCGGTCAGCGTACCGTGGTCCATGACCTGCAGCAGCAGGTTGAAGACTTCCGGATGCGCCTTCTCGATTTCATCGAGCAACAGCACGCAGTGCGGCTGCTTGGTGATCGCCTCGGTCAGCAGGCCGCCCTGGTCGAAACCGACATAACCTGGAGGCGCACCGATCAGCCGCGATACGGTGTGACGCTCCATGTACTCGGACATGTCGAAGCGCACCAGCTCGATCCCCAGCGCCTTGGCCAACTGCCGTGCCGCCTCGGTCTTGCCGACGCCGGTAGGCCCGGCGAACAGGAACGAACCGACCGGTTTGTCCGGCGACTTGAGACCGGCGCGCGACAGCTTGATCGCGGTCGACAGCGAGTCGATGGCCGCATCCTGGCCGAACACCGTGAGCTTCAGGTCGCGTTCCAGGTTACGCAGCAACTCCTTGTCGGAACTGGTGACGTGTTTTGGCGGAATCCGCGCGATCTTGGCGACGATGTCCTCGACTTGCGGCACGTCGATACGCTTGACGCGATTCTCCACCGGTTGCAGGCGCTGGTAGGCACCCGCCTCGTCGATGACATCAATGGCTTTGTCCGGCATGTGCCGATCATTGATGTACCGCGAGGCCAGCTCGGCGGCGGCGCGCAATGCTTCATCGCTGTATTCGATGCTGTGGTGCAGCTCGAAACGCCCTTTCAGGCCGCGCAGGATGCCGATGGTGTCTTCCACCGATGGCTCCGAGACGTCGACTTTCTGGAAACGCCGGGCCAGGGCACGGTCTTTCTCGAAAATCCCGCGGAATTCCTGGAACGTGGTCGAACCGATGCAACGGATGTCACCCGAGGACAGCAATGGCTTGAGCAGGTTCGAGGCGTCCATGACGCCACCCGATGCGGCACCGGCACCGATGATGGTGTGGATCTCGTCGATGAACAGGATTGCTTGCGGACGTTTCTTCAGCTCGCCGAGCAGCGCCTTGAAGCGCTTCTCGAAATCGCCACGGTATTTGGTACCGGCCAGCAAGGCACCCAGGTCGAGGGAATATACGACGCTGTTGGCGAGCAGGTCTGGCACCTGGTTATCGACGATGCGCTTGGCCAGGCCTTCGGCGATTGCGGTCTTGCCCACGCCCGCCTCGCCTACCAGCAGCGGGTTGTTCTTGCGGCGCCGGGCCAGGATCTGCGCCACGCGCTCGACTTCCGCCTCGCGCCCCACCAGCGGGTCGATACGCCCCTGGCGCGCCAGCTCGTTCAGGTTGCTCGCATAGGCATCCAGAGGATTGCCTGAAGAAGAAGACTCACCGCCCTCGTCGTCCTGCATATCCTGCTCACCCTCGGAATGATCGCCATGCCCCGGCACCTTGGAGATGCCATGGGCGATGTAGTTGACGACATCGATACGCGCCACGCTCTGCTGCTTGAGCAGGAAGACCGCCTGGCTTTCCTGCTCGCTGAAGATCGCGACCAGGACATTGGCGCCGGTGACTTCGCGCTTGCCCGAGCTCTGTACGTGAAAGACAGCACGCTGCAATACACGCTGGAAGCCCAGGGTTGGCTGGGTTTCGCGATCCTCGTCATGGACGGGGATCAATGGCGTGGTGGAGTCGATGAACTCCTGCAGATCATGCTTGAGTTTATCGAGGTTTGCGCCGCAGGCACGCAAAACGGTGGCGGCAGCCTCATTATCCAATAGGGCCAGCAGCAGGTGTTCGACGGTCATGAATTCATGACGCTTCGAACGAGCCTCCTTGAAGGCAAGATTGAGGGTGACTTCGAGCTCGCGGTTTAACATAGCTTCACCTCATACCCAAGTGGTCGGCGTTAACCGTCCTTCTCGATTTCACAGAGTAGCGGATGCTGGCTTTCCCGGGCGTATTGGTTGACCTGCATGGCCTTTGTTTCGGCGATGTCGCGGGTAAACACTCCACATACTGCCCGTCCCTCTGTATGGACGGCCAGCATGACCTTGGTCGCCAGCTCGCGATTCAGGTTAAAAAACACCTCGAGCACTTCGACGACGAAATCCATCGGTGTGTAGTCATCGTTGAACAAAACCACCTTGTACATCGGTGGAGCCTGTAAAGCGGGCTTTGATTCCTGAACAGCAATACCCGCTGAATCGTCGTCATGTAGATCCGGGCGATCCTGATTGAATGTTAGTCGAATCTGGCTGATTGCATGCATGGAAAGAAAGGTTCGTTTAGTTGGCGAATACAGTGATGGGGCCGCTTGCAGGCGATTTCAACCGCTACTGCCCGATCGCCTTGACTATCGGCAAATCGGTGTTACAACCAATAGAGCCCATCGTGGGTTAAAAAGGTCCGTGAAGTCACTCCGATTTCAGTGATCGACGGCGGATGTTCAGGATGATACTCCCATGGCGGGGTGTGTTGCAGAGGGATATTGGTATGCCGGGTACCGGGATGACATTCAAGGGCAAGGTCAAATGGTTCAACAACTCCAAGGGCTTCGGATTTATCAATCGCGATGGCGATCCGGACAAGGAAGATCTGTTCGCTCACTACTCGGCGATCCTGATAGACGGCTACAAGACCTTGAAAGCCGGGCAAATCGTGTCGTTCAGCATGATCCAGGGTCCCAAGGGCGTGCATGCCGTGGCCATCACGCCCGTTGCGCAGGATAACGCCAACGACACGCCCGAACCCGACCGTGCCATGGATGACGTGGCTGCCTCCGAAAAAAGCTGACCAACCCGACCAGACTCAGGCAAAACGCCCGGATCGATCACTCGAGCCGGGCGTTTTCAGTTGCGTACCGATCCGCTTACATGTGCGAAATCAGCGCATCACCAAAGCCGGAAGACGATACCAGCTTGGCTCCGTCCATCAGGCGCTCGAAGTCATAGGTCACGGTCTTGGCCGAGATCGCGCCGTTGGTGCCCTTGATGATCAGGTCGGCCGCTTCGGTCCAACCCATGTGACGCAGCATCATTTCCGCCGACAGGATCAAAGAACCCGGGTTGACCTGGTCCTTGCCGGCATATTTGGGCGCGGTGCCATGGGTGGCCTCGAACATCGCCACGGTGTCCGACAGGTTGGCGCCCGGCGCGATGCCGATACCGCCCACTTCAGCCGCCAAGGCGTCGGAGAGATAGTCGCCATTGAGGTTCAGGGTCGCGATCACGTCGTACTCGGCCGGGCGCAGCAGGATCTGCTGCAACATGGCATCGGCGATGGCGTCCTTGACGATGACATTCTTGCCGGTCCGCGGGTTCTTGAACTGCATCCAGGGCCCACCGTCGAGCAGGGTCGCGCCGAACTCTTCGGCCGCCACTTCGTAAGCCCATTCCTTGAAGGCACCTTCGGTGAACTTCATGATGTTGCCTTTATGCACGATGGTCAGTGAATCGCGATCATTGTCGACAACATATTGCAACGCTTTGCGCGCCAGACGTTTGGTGCCCTGCTTGGAGACCGGCTTGACACCGATACCGCAATCTTCGTCGAAGCGGATCTTGGTGACACCCATTTCCTCCTTGAGGAACTTGATGACCTTGGTGGCCTCGGCCGAACCGGCCTTCCACTCGATACCTGCATAGATGTCTTCGGAGTTCTCACGGAAGATCGTCATGTCGACATCGCCAGGTTTTTTCACCGGGCTAGGCACACCTTCGAACCAGCGCACCGGACGCAGGCAGACATACAGGTCCAGCTGCTGGCGCAGCGCGACGTTCAACGAGCGGATACCGCCACCGACCGGCGTGGTCAGCGGGCCCTTGATGGAAACCACGTAATCCTTGACCGCGTCCAGGGTTTCCTGGGGAAGCCAGGTATCCTGGTCGTAGACCTGGGTGGCTTTTTCACCGGCGTAGACTTCCATCCAGGAAATCTTGCGCTTGCCGCCATAAGCTTTCTCGACCGCGGCGTCGACAACCTTGATCATGACCGGACTGATATCAACGCCAATGCCGTCACCTTCAATGAAAGGGATGATCGGATTGTCGGGAACATTAAGAGAATGGTCTGCATTGACGGTGATTTTGTCACCGACGGCTGGAACCTGAATCTTTTGATACCCCATGCTGAACTCCATTGCTTGGATTGAACATCTGGCTGCGTTCGAGCGTACCCCAGTTGTATCGGCACGCAAACCCTACGTTCGGCCCGTCCCGGGCAAATAAACCGAGTTCGCCGCGTACAAGCCTGAAAACCAAGGGAAAAGCGCCAAACTTGAGCATAGTCCAGCCGCGCGGCCTGCGACGTTTAGACCAATGGACGTGTACGGAAGTCTATGAACCGTCGGCAGATCGCCAGCTACCTATGTATAATGCCGCCGCTGACCACAGGGTCACGACGGCTGACGGCTCTATCACGAGACTTTCCGCCAACTTGAAAGCCGGACCGTTACCGCGGCCCGACCGCTTGACGCTCGACTGATGCACCCAACATCACCGCGAAGAAACCTCGACATTCGGCTCACGGATGACTTTGAACGAACGCGCTTACCCGGCGCCCCTCGAGTTTCTGCGCATGCTTTAGCAAAGAAGAGAGTTAATCCGAATATGCCCACCCGCTCGAAGATCATCTATACCTTCACCGACGAAGCGCCTGCCCTCGCCACCTATTCGCTGCTGCCGATCGTCGAAGCCTTCACCGCTTCGGCCGATATCGCCGTGGAGACCCGCGATATCTCCCTCGCAGGGCGCATCCTGGCCAGCTTCCCCGAGCAACTGGGTGACAAAGCCGTAGCCGACCACCTCGCCGAACTGGGCGACCTGGCCGTCACGCCTGAAGCCAACATCATCAAGCTGCCGAACATCAGCGCCTCGGTGCCGCAACTGCAGGCCGCGATCAAGGAATTGCAGGCCCAGGGCTACGCGCTGCCGGACTACCCGGAAACCGTGACCACCGACGCCGAGAAAGAAGCGCGCGCCCGTTACGACAAGGTCAAGGGCAGCGCCGTGAACCCGGTCCTGCGCGAAGGCAACTCCGACCGCCGCGCGCCGCTGTCGGTGAAGAACTACGCTCGCAAGCACCCGCACAAGATGGGCGCCTGGGCTGCGGACTCCAAGTCCCACGTAGCACACATGAGCACCGGCGATTTCTACGGCAGCGAAAAAGCCGCCCTGATCGACGCCGCGGGCAGCGTGAAGATCGAGCTGATCGCCAAGGACGGTAGTGCTACCGTCCTGAAGGAAAAAACCACCGTTCAAAATGGTGAGATCCTCGATTGCGCCGTGATGAGCAAAAACGCCCTGCGCAACTTCATCGCTGCCGAAATTGAAGACGCCAAGCAGAAAGGCGTGCTGCTGTCGGTTCACCTCAAAGCGACCATGATGAAGGTCTCCGACCCGATCATGTTCGGTCAGATCGTGGCCGAGTACTATAAGGACGCGCTGACCAAGCACGCCCAGGTACTGGAGCAGATCGGCTTCAACCTGAACAACGGCATCGGCGACCTGTACGCCCGCATCAAGGCCCTGCCGGCCGAGCAGCAGGCGCAGATCGAAGCCGACATCCAGGCGGTCTATGCCGTTCGTCCGGCGCTGGCGATGGTCAACTCCGACAAGGGCATCACCAACCTGCACGTGCCGAGCGACGTCATCGTCGACGCCTCGATGCCAGCCATGATCCGTGACTCCGGCAAGATGTGGGGCACCGACGGCCAGCTGCACGACACCAAGGCCGTGATCCCGGATCGCTGCTACGCGACCATCTACCAGGCCGTGATCGAAGACTGCAAGCAACACGGCGCCTTCGACCCGACCACCATGGGCAGCGTGCCGAACGTCGGCCTGATGGCCAAGAAAGCCGAAGAGTACGGCTCCCACGACAAGACCTTCCAGATCAAGGCTGACGGCGTGGTCCGCGTCTCGGACAACAACGGTCGCACCCTGCTGGAGCAGAACGTCGAGGCTGGCGATATCTTCCGCATGTGCCAGACCAAGGACGCGCCGATCCAGGATTGGGTCAAGCTCGCCGTCAACCGTGCCCGCGCCAGCAGCACCCCGGCGATCTTCTGGCTCGACCCGATGCGCGCCCACGATGGCGTGATGATCGAGAAGGTCCAGGCTTACTTGAAGGATCACGACACCAGCGGCCTGGACATCCGCATCATGTCGCCTGTCGACGCGATGAAGTTCACCCTGGCGCGTACTCGCGAAGGCAACGACACCATTTCGGTGACCGGCAACGTACTGCGTGACTACCTGACCGACCTGTTCCCGATCATGGAACTGGGCACCAGCGCCAAGATGCTCTCGATCGTGCCGCTGATGAACGGTGGCGGCCTGTTCGAAACCGGCGCCGGCGGCTCGGCACCCAAGCACGTCCAGCAACTGCTGGAAGAGAACTTCCTGCGTTGGGATTCCCTGGGCGAGTTCCTGGCCCTGGCCGCATCCCTGGAACACCTGGGTGTGACCTACAACAACCCGAAAGCGCTGGTGCTGGCCAAGACTCTCGACCAGGCGACTGGCGAATTCCTGGACCGCAACAAGTCGCCTTCGCGCAAGGTCGGCGGCATCGACAACCGCGGCAGCCACTTCTACCTGACCCTGTTCTGGGCCCAGGCACTGGCCGCTCAGGATGACGACGCAGCCCTCAAGGCGCAGTTCACCACCCTGGCCAAGACCCTGACCGACAACGAAGAAAAAATCGTTGCCGAGCTCAACGCGGTCCAAGGCAAGCCAGTGGACATCGGCGGCTACTACTTCGCCAACCCTGAGCTGACCAGCAAGGCCATGCGCCCGAGCAACACCTTCAACGCGGCGATTGCTGCGCTGGTATAAGGTTGCAAGGAAACACCACAAACCCCGGCCCTGTGCCGGGGTTTGTGTTTCCGGGCCACCACCATTTCCCCTGACAACCATTTCTCCCTGTGGGAG
>NZ_JBHFJB010000049.1:0-14661 GCF_057334555.1 Pseudomonas sp. AGC41 | reverse complement strand
AAGGCGTCCGGTCAGTCAGCATCTCTATTGACTGTCACACCGCTTTCGCGAGCAGGCTCGTTCCCACATTGGCCCTCGGGCGACAGAAAAATATCAGCCGCCCTTGTGCAACTTGCTCATCAATTCCGCTTCGGCCTGGGTCAGACCACACGCCTGGGTCAGTTCATCGACGCTGGCGCCCATGCCGACCAGGCGGGCGGCCTGGGCGAAGGACAGGCTGGAGGGGTCGCGCTGTTCCAGTTGCGCCAGTTTGTCCGGTAATGGCCCGACCACGGCACGCAGCTCATGGAGCGCTTCGCCCATGCGCACAGTGCCGTTCTGATAGTCGTCGACGCGCTTGGCCAGGTCGCGGATGCGCTGATCGCGCAGCGCATCGCCCTGGGCCTGCTGAGCGGCGATCTGCCGCTGGCCGCGTATGTAGGACAAGAACATTGCCAGCGTGCCTGCCCAGAAAAGGAACAGGACAATGACTGCTACCTCAAGAATCAAATCAGATACTCTCCAGTTCCGACCACTCTTCTTCGCTCATCATCTTGTCCAGTTCAACCAGGATCAGCAACTCATTGTTCTTGTTGCACACGCCCTGAATGAACTTGGCGGACTCTTCGTTACCGACATTCGGCGCGGTTTCGATTTCCGACTGACGCAGGTAAACCACTTCGGCGACGCTGTCGACCATGATGCCAACCACTTGCTTGTCGGCTTCGATGATGACGATCCGGGTGTTGTCGCTGATCTCGGCGTTCATCAGGCCGAAGCGTTGACGGGTATCGATCACGGTGACCACGTTGCCACGCAGGTTGATGATCCCCAGCACGTAGCTTGGCGCACCTGGAACCGGGGCGATCTCGGTGTAGCGCAGCACTTCCTGAACGCGCATCACGTTGATGCCGTAGGTTTCGTTATCGAGCTTGAAGGTCACCCATTGCAGAATCGGATCTTCAGAACCCTTTTGAGACGACGCCTTATCATTCATACCCTGACCCCTCGAAAAACCGCCTGTGGCGGTGTGTGTTCTGTCCGGCGGCGCCCTGCGCCCCCGGTTGTCTTATTTCGGTTTCTGGACCGGCTTGCTGCCGCCCAGGTGTTTTGCCCCGCCGCTGGCGATCAGCTCCGCCAGTTCGGAAACGTCCAGCAAGGCGCACATGTGTTCGATCACCGTACCGGCCAACCACGGCCGTTGCCCTCGATGGCTGCGCCATTTGATTTCGTTCGGGTCCAGGCGCAGCGAACGGCTGACCTGATGCACCGCCAATCCCCACTCGTAGCCTTGCACTGAAATCACGTATTGCAGGCCCTGGCGAAAATCATCGCGATAACGGTCCGGCATGACCCAGCGCGCGGTGTCCAGCACCTTCAGGTTGCCGGCCTGGCTCGGCAGGATCCCGAGGAACCATTCCGGCTGGCCGAACAACGGCGTCAATTCCTGCCCCGCCAGGGAATAAATCGATCCCAGGCACACCAGCGGCACCGCCAGGGTCAACCCGGCCACATCGAACAACAGACACTCGAACGGCTCGGCGGCCCAGGCCGGACGGTCGTCCCCCTGCACCGGCGGCGGTGTGTTGCTCGGCGGCGGCAAGTGGATTTCCACTACCGGCGTCACCAGGCCCTGCAACAACGGTGCAACGGTCGAGACCGGCGCCAGGATCGGCGCAGGTGCCTCCATCACGGCCACCTTCGGCTTGACGAGCGGCGCCTCGACCGCTGCGGCAGTCATTGAAATCCGCGCATCACGGGCCTGCTCCTCGAGCACGGCCGCCTGGAACTCATCCAGTACAACTCCAGTTTCAGCTTCGACAGGCTCGGGCAATGCCTCGACCGCGCTCGGCTGCGCTGGCAATTCTTCGGTCGCTTCCTGCAAGAGCCCGTCCAGGTAGGACTGCAAGGCCAGTTGCGGACGCGAGGTTGTCTTGATCGGGCGGTTCATAGGAACTGTGCGCCACTTGAAAAGGTTATCGGCATGGATACGTCAGGACTTGAGCGCCCACAAGCAAGCACAACGGCTGGGGAAAACTTCGTCACTTCAAGCCACCTGCTGCGGAACGAGCTGCTGGGCCAGCAGATGCTTGAGAAGCGCGCGATAGGCCAGGACGCCACGGCTCTTGCCATCGAATTGCGAAGGGGTCACGCCGGCGCGGCTGGCGTCGCGCAGACGCGTATCGACCGGGATATAACCTTGCCAGATGTCGTCCGGGTACATATCGCGCAACACGCGCAGGGTCCCGAGCGATGCCTGGGTGCGACGGTCGAACAGGGTCGGGACGATGTTGAACGCCAGGGATTGCTTGCGCGAGCGGTTGACCATCGCCAGGGTGTTGACCATGCGCTCCAGGCCTTTGACGGCCAAATGTTCGGTCTGCACCGGGATCACCAGTTGCTGGCTCGCGGCCAAGGCGTTGACCATCAGCAGCCCGAGCAAGGGCGGACTGTCAATGATGGCGTAATCGAAATCCTGCCACAGCTGCGCCAGACTCTTGGCGATCACCAGGCCCAGACCGCCCTGCCCAGGCGATTGGCGCTCCAGGGTGGCCAGGGCCGTGCTCGATGGCAACAGAGAAATCCGCTCGTCACTGGTAGACAGCAACAACTGGCCCGGCAAGCCCTCGGGCACGCCGCCCTTGTGCAGGAACAAATCGTAGTTGCTGTGCTCCAGGCTATCGGGATCGTAGCCGAAATAGCTGGTCATCGAGCCGTGGGGGTCCAGATCGACGATGACCACGCGCTTGCCCGCCTCGGCCAGCAAGCCGGCTAAAGCGATCGAGGATGTGGTTTTGCCCACACCACCTTTTTGATTGGCGACTGCCCAGACTCTCATTCGGATCGTTCCTCCCGGTCGAAATGGATTCGACCGAGAAATAGCTCGGTTATAAAGCCGGTGACGGAGAATTGACGGCGTTCTGTCTTACCGGCGACTTGACCGGGGTCGGTGCAGTTTGTGTGCCAGCCCGCTTCAATGCCGCGTCCGGTTTCGCGTTGGCGGTGCCGGTACCGGTCAGGCTGCGCCGGACATCGAGGTTGCGCGAAACCACGAGCACCACGCGCCGGTTGCGCGCGCGCCCTTCGGCGGTGGCGTTGTTGGCCACCGGCTGGAACTCACCATAACCCACCGAGGCCAGGCGTCCGGGATTGACGCCCTGCATGGCAAGCATGCGCACAATGCTCGCCGACCGGGCCGACGACAATTCCCAGTTGGTCGGGTATTGCGCGGTGCGGATCGGCTGGTCATCGGTGAAACCTTCGACGTGGATCGGGTTGTCGAACGGTTTCAGGATCGCCGCGACCTTATCGATGATATTGAACGCCATGTCGCTGGGCATCGCGTCGCCGCTGCCGAACAGCAGGCTGGAATTGAGTTCTATCTCGACCCACAGCTCGTTGCCGCGCACGGTCATCTGGTTGGAGCTGATCAGGTCGCCGAACGCCGCGCTGATGTCATCGGCAATGCTCTTCAACGGATCGGCACCACCGGCAATGCCAGCATCGACCTGTTCGCTGTCCTTGACCAACGGTTTGGCCGGGGTCGTCGTCTTCGGCCGTTCGTCGCCGATGGGAATCGGCTTGAGGGCACGGTCCGAATCAGTGAACACGCCAATCAACGCTTCGGAAATGACCTTGTACTTGCCTTCGTTGACCGAAGAGATCGAATACATGACCACAAAAAAGGCGAACAGCAGTGTGATGAAGTCGGCGTAGGAAACCAGCCAGCGTTCATGGTTGACGTGTTCTTCACTATGTCTGCGACGTGCCATGGTCTTAGTCCATGAAGCCCTGGAGCTTCAATTCGATGGAGCGCGGGTTTTCACCTTCGGCAATCGACAGGATTCCTTCCAGCAGCATTTCGCGGTAGCGCGACTGGCGCAACGCGATGGATTTGAGCTTGGCTGCGATCGGCAGCAACACCAGGTTGGCGCTCGCCACGCCATAGATGGTCGCGACGAAGGCCACGGCGATGCCGCTGCCCAACTGCGACGGATCGGCGAGGTTGCCCATCACGTGGATCAGGCCCATCACCGCGCCGATGATGCCAATGGTCGGCGCATAGCCGCCCATGCTTTCGAAAACTTTCGCCGCTTCGATGTCGCGACTTTCCTGGGTGTAGAAGTCCACCTCCAGGATGCTGCGGATCGCTTCCGGCTCGGCGCCGTCGACCAGCAATTGCAGGCCCTTGCGCGAATAGCTGTCAGGTTCAGCGTCGGCCACCCCTTCCAGACCCAGCAGACCTTCCTTGCGGGCGGTCAGGCTCCAGTTCACCACGCGGTCGATGCCGCCGGCCAGGTCGACCCGCGGCGGGAACAGAATCCACACCAATACCTGCATGGCGCGCTTGAAGGCGCTCATCGGCGACTGCAACAGCGCAGCGCCTACGGTGCCACCGATCACGATCAACGCGGCCGGACCGTTGGCTAACGCGCCGAGATGACCGCCCTCCAGATAATTGCCACCAATGATAGCGACGAACGCCATGATGATACCGATCAGGCTGAGCACATCCATTACAGGCACGCCTCGACCAGATGTCTACCGATGTCGTCCAGGCTGTAGACCGCGTCGGCCAGGTCGGCTTTGACGATCGCCATGGGCATGCCGTAGATCACACAACTTGCCTCGTCCTGAGCCCAGATCGCGCTGCCGCCCTGCTTGAGCAGGCGCGCGCCCTCGCGACCGTCGGCGCCCATGCCGGTGAGGACCACCGCCAGAACTTTGTCGCCGTAGGATTTCGCCGCCGAACCGAAGGTAATATCTACACAAGGTTTGTAGTTCAAACGCTCGTCGCCCGGGAGGATTTTCACCGCGCCACGACCATCGATCATCATCTGCTTGCCACCCGGCGCCAACAGCGCCAGGCCCGGCCGCAGGATGTCGCCATCCTCGGCTTCCTTCACGCTGATGCGGCAGAGTTTGTCCAGGCGTTCGGCAAACGCCTTGGTGAACGCCGCGGGCATATGTTGGATCAACACGATGGGCGCCGGGAAATTTGCCGGCAGTTGGGTCAGCACCCGCTGCAGCGCCACCGGGCCGCCGGTGGACGTACCGATGGCCACCAGTTTGTAGGCCTTGCGCTTGGGTGCCGGCGACGCTGCGCTGGCCGGAGCCGAGCGCGCCGGCGCCGGTGCCGGAGCACTGCGTACCGGGGCCGGATTGAAGCTGCTCGACGAGGAAGAAGACGCGGGCGCGGACGTCGGCGCAACAACCGGCGCGGGCGCCGGTGCGCTGTAGGCACTGACCCGGCGATTGCTGCGGGAAATGCTGTGGACTTTCTCGCACAGCAACTGGCGGACCTTGTCCGGGTTGCGCGAGATGTCTTCGAAATTCTTCGGCAGGAAGTCGACCGCCCCGGCGTCCAGCGCATCGAGGGTGACACGGGCGCCTTCATGGGTCAGGGACGAGAACATCAACACCGGGGTCGGGCAGCGCTGCATGATATGCCGCACCGCCGTGATGCCGTCCATCATCGGCATCTCGTAGTCCATGGTGATCACGTCCGGCTTGAGCGCCAGCGCCTGATCGATCGCCTCTTTGCCGTTGGTCGCCGTGCCGACGACCTGAATGCTGGTGTCCGCCGAAAGAATTTCCGAGACGCGGCGGCGGAAAAACCCCGAATCGTCCACCACCAGGACTTTAACTACCATAAACACTCCGTTAGACGAGGCGCGGCGCCAGGCCGCACCCCTCCAGAATCAAATACGCCGAGCGGCGTAGCGCTTGAGCATGCTAGGCACATCGAGAATCAACGCGATGCGGCCGTCGCCGGTGATGGTGGCGCCGGACATGCCCGGGGTGCCTTGGAGCATCTTGCCCAACGGCTTGATGACCACTTCTTCCTGGCCCACCAACTGGTCGACGACGAAGCCGATCCGCTGGGTGCCCACCGAAAGGATCACCACATGGCCTTCGCCTTGCTCGACATGGGCGGCGGAGCTGACCAGCCAGCGCTTGAGGTAGAACAGCGGCAGTGCCTTGTCCCGCACGATGACCACTTCCTGGCCGTCGACCACGTTGGTGCGCGACAGGTCGAGGTGGAAGATCTCGTTGACGTTGACCAGCGGGAAGGCGAAGGCCTGGTTGCCCAGCATCACCATCAGGGTCGGCATGATCGCCAGGGTCAACGGGACCTTGATGACGATTTTCGAGCCCTGGCCCTTGGTCGAGTAGATGTTGATCGAGCCGTTGAGCTGGGAAATCTTGGTTTTCACCACGTCCATGCCCACGCCACGACCCGACACGTCGGAGATCTCGGTCTTGGTCGAGAAGCCCGGAGCGAAAATCAGGTTGTAGCACTCGGTGTCGCTCAGGCGATCGGCCGCGTCCTTGTCCATCACGCCGCGTTTCACCGCGATCGCCCGGAGCACGTTCGGGTCCATGCCCTTGCCGTCATCGGAGATCGACAGCAGGATGTGGTCGCCCTCCTGCTCGGCGGCGAGGATCACCTTGCCGCTGCGGACCTTGCCCGAGGCCTCGCGCTCTTCCGGCGACTCGATGCCGTGGTCGACCGCGTTGCGCACCAAGTGGACCAGCGGGTCGGCCAGGGCCTCGACAAGGTTCTTGTCGAGGTCGGTCTCTTCACCCACCAGTTCCAGGTTGATCTCTTTCTTGAGCTGGCGAGCCAGGTCACGAACCAGGCGCGGGAAGCGCCCGAAGACTTTCTTGATCGGCTGCATCCGGGTCTTCATGACCGCGGTCTGCAGGTCAGCCGTGACCACGTCGAGGTTCGACACGGCCTTGGACATCGCTTCGTCCTGGCTGTTGAGGCCCAGGCGCACCAGGCGGTTACGCACCAGCACCAGTTCGCCGACCATGTTCATGATCTCGTCCAGGCGCGCGGTGTCGACCCGAACGGTGGTCTCGGCTTCGCTGGCCGGTTTTTCCGCAGGCGGGGCCGACGCTGCACGGGCAGGCGCAGGCGCAGGCGCTGCTGCGGCAGGCTTGGGTGTCTCGGCCTTCGGCTCCGGTGCCTTGGCGGCGGGCTTGGGCGCGGCCTTGGCGGCCGGCGCCGCAGTGGCGGCGGCCGGCGCGGCGGTGGCCGTGCCGACTTCGCTGAACTTGCCCTTGCCGTGCAATTCGTCGAGCAGGGATTCGAATTCGTGGTCGCTGATCAGGTCGCCGCCGGCGGCGGCCGCGGCTGGCTTGGCCGGGGTCGGCGCAGCAGCGATGGCCGAATCCAGCGCATCGACGGCAAAGGTACCCTTGCCGTGCAACTGGTCGAGCAATGCTTCGAATTCGTCGTCGGTGATGTCGGAGTTATCCCCCGCAGCCTTCGGCGCGGCCGGAGTCGCCGGGGCGGCAACGGCATCAGCGGCGAACTGGCCCTTGCCGTGGAGCTGGTCGAGCAACGACTCGAACTCGGCGTCGGTGATTTCATCACTGCCAGGGGCAGCAGCAGCGGCGGCTGGCGCAGCAGGTGCGGCCGGAGCCTCGGCTTCGGCCTTGACGGCACTCAGCGAGTCCAGCAGCGATTCAAATTCGTGGTCGGTAATGTCACCCGCTTCCTCGGCAACCGGCTCTTCAGCCACAGCCTCGGCAATCGGCGCGGCTTCGTCAGCCGACTGCGGCTCGGCCAGGCGCGCCAACGCAGCGAGCAGCTCGGGCGTGGCGGGGGTGATCGGCGAACGCTCGCGCACTTCGCTGAACATGCTGTTGACCGCATCCAGCGCTTCGAGCACGACGTCCATCAATTCCGAATCAACGCGACGCTCACCCTTGCGCAGGATGTCGAACACGTTTTCGGCAATGTGGCAGCACTCCACCAGCTCATTGAGCTGGAGGAAGCCGGCGCCTCCTTTTACAGTGTGGAAACCGCGAAAAATTGCATTGAGCAGATCCGCATCATCAGGTCGGCTTTCCAGCTCGACCAGCTGTTCGGACAGTTGCTCTAGAATCTCGCCGGCCTCAACCAGGAAATCCTGAAGGATCTCTTCATCGGCGCCGAAGCTCATTAATGGCTGCTCCTAAAATAGGGCTAAAACTCAAAATCCAAGGCTGGACAACAAATCGTCCACATCGTCCTGACCGGACACAACGTCTTCTCTTTTATCGGCATGAATCTGCGGACCTTCACCCTGAGAGAGATGTTTTTGTGGATCTTTTTCAGCAAGTATCGCCGCACGGTCGTGTTCGATGCCGGCAAAGCGATCAACCTGGCTGGCCATGAGCACCAGTTTGAGCAAATTGCTTTCCACTTCGGTGACCAACTGGGTCACACGCTTGATCACCTGGCCAGTCAGGTCCTGGTAGTCCTGGGCCAGCAGAATGTCGTTGAGGTTGCTCGCCACGGCGCGGTTTTCGCTGCTGCTGCGCGTCAGGAAACCGTCGACCCGCCGGGCCAACTCGCGAAACTCCTCGGCACCGACTTCGCGACGCATGAAGCGCCCCCAATCGGCACTCAACGCCTGGGCTTCCTCGCTCAGGCCGTTGACCAGCGGAGTAGCGCTTTCCACCAGGTCCATGGTGCGGTTGGCCGCGGCTTCGGTCAGCTTGACCACATACCCCAGGCGCTCGGTGGCGTCGGTGATCTGCGAGACTTCCTCGGCCTGCGGCATATTCGGATCGATCTGGAAATTGACGATCGCGCTGTGCAGTTCACGGGTGAGCTTGCCGACTTCCTGATACAGACCGCGGTCACGGGTCTGGTTGAGCTCATGAATCATTTGAACCGCGTCACCGAAGCGGCCCTTTTCCAGGCTGTCGACCAGTTCGCGGGCATGTTTTTTCAGGGTCGATTCGAAATCGCCCATTGAAGATTCGTTGTCCATAGCTCCCCCGTGGCGCCGTTAACCGATGCGTTCGAAGATTTTTTCGATCTTCTCTTTCAACGCCTGGGCCGTGAAGGGTTTGACCACATAGCCGTTTACACCGGCCTGGGCCGCTTCGATGATCTGCTCGCGCTTGGCTTCGGCAGTGACCATCAGCACCGGCAGATGCTTGAGTTTTTCGTCGGCGCGCACGTGGCGCAGCAAGTCGATACCGGTCATGCCGGGCATGTTCCAGTCAGTCACCAGAAAGTCGATGCTCCCGCTGTTGAGGACTGGAATGGCAGTGGTGCCATCGTCAGCCTCGACCGTGTTGGTGAACCCGAGGTCACGCAACAGGTTTTTTATGATCCGCCGCATCGTTGAGAAGTCATCAACGATGAGGATTTTCATGTTCTTGTCCAATTCGACCTCCAAGCAGTCTTAAACGCGCCCAGCACCTGGGCGCGCCATTTCAATCAATCCGGCACAACACTCGACAACGGTCTGGAGCACCACGGATGGAGACTGGCCCGGCACCTGCCGTGCCAGCCCCGCTCGCAGCGTCCCCACACTGCCTGTCAACGCGCTCGCCACTCCCCCAAACGCCCCCGCAAGCGGGCCGCGCACTGGCTGTGTAACTGGCTGACCCGCGATTCGCTGACCCCCAGGACCTCACCGATTTCCTTGAGGTTCAGCTCTTCGTCGTAGTACAGCGCCAAGACCAGTCGCTCACGCTCCGGCAAATTGGCAATCGCCTCCGCCAGCGCGCTCTGGAAACGTTCATCTTCCAGGTCACGCGACGGCTCCATGTGAGCACTCGCATTGTCCTCGTGCAGCCCTTCGTGCTCGCCGTCCTGCAAAAGGTCGTCGAAACTGAACAGACGGCTGCCCAAGGTATCGTTCAAAATCCCGTAATAATCATCGAGACTCAACTGGAGTTCGGCCGCAACCTCGTGATCTTTAGCGTCACGCCCGGTTTTAGCTTCAATCGCACGGATCGCGTCACTGACCATACGGGTATTGCGATGCACCGAACGTGGTGCCCAGTCGCCCTTGCGGACTTCATCGAGCATCGCTCCACGAATCCGGATACCGGCATACGTCTCGAAACTGGCGCCCTTGCTCGCGTCGTATTTGTTCGACACTTCGAGCAGGCCGATCATGCCCGCCTGGATCAAGTCTTCGACCTGGACGCTCGCCGGCAAGCGTGCCAGCAAGTGATAGGCGATGCGCTTGACCAACGGCGCATAACGCTCGATCAGTTCGTACTGGGCGTCCCGTGCCGATTTTTTGTAGAGATGGTTGTAACCGCTGGCTGTCATAACACGGGCCCTGCCGTTTGTTGCACGAGACGCTCGACGAAAAATTCCAGATGCCCGCGAGGGTTGGCCGGCAGCGGCCAGGTATCAACCTTCTGGGCGATAGCCTTGAACGCCAGCGCGCATTTGGAACGTGGAAAAGCTTCATAGACGGCACGTTGCTTCTGGACAGCCTTGCGTACGCTTTCGTCGTAAGGCACTGCACCGACATATTGTAGGGCGACGTCCAGGAAGCGATCCGTGACCTTCGTCAACTTGGCGAACAGGTTGCGCCCTTCCTGCGGGCTCTGGGCCATGTTGGCCAGGACGCGGAAGCGGTTCATGCCATAGTCGCGGTTAAGCAGTTTGATCAGGGCGTAGGCATCGGTGATGGAGGTCGGTTCGTCGCAGACCACCAGCAGGACTTCCTGGGCGGCGCGGACAAAACTGACCACCGAGTCACCGATACCGGCGGCCGTGTCGATCACCAGCACATCGAGGTTGTCGCCGATGTCGCTGAAAGCCTGGATCAGGCCGGCGTGCTGCGCCGGAGTCAGGTGAACCATGCTTTGGGTACCGGAGGCGGCCGGCACGATGCGAATCCCGCCAGGCCCCTGCAGGAGCACGTCGCGCAGTTCGCAGCGGCCTTCGATCACGTCCGCCAGCGTGCGCTTGGGGGTGAGCCCCAGCAGCACGTCGACGTTCGCCAGGCCCAGGTCGGCGTCCAGCAGCATGACCCGTCGGCCAAGCTCTGCCAGAGCCAGGGACAAGTTCACTGACACGTTAGTCTTCCCGACGCCACCTTTGCCGCCGGTCACCGCGATCACCTGTACGGGATGCATGCTGCCCATGTTCGTTCTTTACCTTGTCTTACTTAGACGGAGGCCACATTACTGGCTGCGCGTTCGCATACGGAACAATGCATGGCAGACCATCGATGTAGGTACAAAAAATATTCATGATTACCTCAGCCGACCTGCTTGGTCGGGCTGTGGTAGATGTCAGCGAACATGTCAGCCATGGCTTCGTCGCTGGGTTCTTCCTGCATTTGCACACTCACGGCACGACTGACCAGTTGATGACGGCGCGGCAGATGCAAATCATCCGGGATCCGCGGCCCGTCGGTCAGGTAGGCCACCGGTAATTCATGACCGATCGCCAGGCTCAACACCTCGCCCAGGCTTGCCGTTTCATCCAGCTTGGTCAGGATGCAGCCGGCCAGCCCGCAGCGTTTGTAGCTGTGGTATGCGGCGGTTAGAACCTGTTTCTGGCTGGTGGTTGCCAACACGAGATAATTTTTTGACTTGATGCCACGCCCGGCCAGGCTTTCCAGCTGCATGCGCAGGGCCGGATCGCTGGCTTGCAGGCCCGCGGTGTCGATCAGCACGACGCGCTTGCGCAGCAATGGTTCCAGGGCCTGGGCCAGCGACTGGCCCGGATCCACATGGGTCACCGACACATTGAGGATCCGGCCCAGGGTCTTGAGTTGTTCCTGGGCGCCGATGCGAAAACTGTCCATGCTCACCAAAGCGATGCTCTGGGCGCCGTACTTGAGTACATAACGGGCCGCGAGCTTGGCCAGGGTGGTGGTCTTGCCCATGCCGGCCGGGCCGACCATGGCAATCACCCCGCCCTCTTCGAGCGGCTCGACTTCCGGCGTGGCGATCATCCGCGCCAGGTGCGCCAACAGCATGCGCCAGGCCTGGCGAGGCTCTTCGATATCGTTGATCAGGGCCAGCAGGTCGCGGGACAACGGGCCGGACAAGCCGATGCGTTGCAGGCGGCGCCACAGGTTGGCCTGGGCCGGACGGCTGCCTTGCAGCTGGTTCCAGGCCAACGAGCCAAGCTGGACTTCCATCAGCTCACGCAGGCTGTTGAGTTCAAAGCGCATCGAGTCCAGGGCACGCGGGTCGACACCAGCGGCTGGCGCGGCTGGCGCCGGTGCTGGACGACGCGGCTCGGCCTGGGCTGGCTCGATCAGCGGTTCGGCAGCGGTCAGCGGCAGGCCGGCCGTCAGTGGCTGGCCGGCGAACAATTGACGATTGGTGCCCGCGCTGCCCTCACCTTCGCTGCTGCGCAGGCTCAGTTCGGCCTGGGCGCTGGCGATGCGCGACTGGGTCTTGCGCAGCTCATCCTCAAGCTCCATGTTCGGAACCCGCGGGGCCAGCGCCGACAGTTTGTAATCCAGGGCCGCCGTCAGCTCGACACCGCCGGCGATCCGGCGATTACCGATGATGGCTGCTTCAGCGCCCAGCTCGTCACGTACCAGCTTCATGGCCTGACGCATATCGGCGGCAAAAAAACGCTTCACTTGCATAAACCACTACCTCAGCCGTTGGGCCCTACTGTCGCAACGATGGTCACTTGCTTGTTGTCCGGTATTTCCTGGTACGCCAGCACATGCAGCCCCGGGACCGCGAGGCGCCCGAATCGCGAGAGCATCGCGCGAATCGGACCGGCCACCAGCAGGATCACCGGCTGGCCTTGCATCTCTTGCCGCTGGGCTGCCTCGATCAACGAACGCTGCAGCTTCTCGGCCATGCTTGGCTCCAGCAGAACACCCTCTTCCGAGCCCTGTCCTGCCTTCTGCAGACTATTGAGCAATATCTGTTCCAACCTTGGCTCCAGAGTGATCACAGGCAGCTCAGACTCAGTGCCTACAATGCTTTGGACGATTGCGCGGGATACGCCGACCCGCACCGCAGCCAGCAACGCGGCGGTATCTTGACTCTTCGAAGCGTTGTTGGCGATGGCTTCGGCAATACTGCGTATGTCGCGCACCGGGACCTGTTCGGCCAACAGCGCCTGCAACACCTTGAGCAACTGCGACAGCGACACCACGCCCGGCACTAGCTCCTCGGCCAATTTTGGCGAGCCCTTGGCCAATACTTGCAGCAATTGCTGGACTTCCTCGTGCCCGATCAGCTCGCTGGAGTGCTTGTACAAAATCTGGTTCAAGTGCGTCGCCACCACGGTGCTCGCGTCTACCACGGTATAACCGAGGGATTGCGCCTGGGCCCGCTGGCTGATTTCGATCCACACCGCTTCCAGGCCGAAAGCCGGATCCTTGGCGGTAATACCGTTGAGCGAACCGTAGACCTGTCCTGGGTTGATCGCCAGCTCACGGTCGGGATAGATCTCGGCTTCGGCCAGGATCACGCCCATGAGCGTCAGGCGATAGGCGCTTGGCGCCAGGTCGAGGTTGTCGCGGATGTGCACGGTGGGCATCAGGAAGCCCAAGTCCTGGGACAACTTCTTGCGCACGCCCTTGATCCGAGCCAGCAATTGACCGCCCTGGTTGCGGTCGACCAGTGGAATCAGGCGGTAGCCGACTTCCAGGCCGATCATATCGATCGGCGTTACGTCATCCCAACCCAACTCTTTGGTTTCCATGGCGCGCGCCGGCGACGGCAGCAGTTCCTGCTGACGCTTGACCTCTTCCAGCGCCTGGACCTTTTGCCCGTTCTGCTTCTTCCAGAACAGGTAGGCGCCACCGGCAGCCAAGGCAGCCATGCTCAGGAACGACACGTGGGGCATGCCCGGCACTATACCCATCACCGCCATCAGGCCGGCCGCTACGGCCAGGGCCTTGGGCGAAGCGAACATCTGGCGATTGATCTGCTTGCCCATGTCTTCGGAACCCGAAGCACGGGTCACCATGATCGCGGCAGCTGT
Source organism: Pseudomonas sp. AGC41 (assembly GCF_057334555.1). NCBI lineage: Bacteria > Pseudomonadati > Pseudomonadota > Gammaproteobacteria > Pseudomonadales > Pseudomonadaceae > Pseudomonas > Pseudomonas sp. AGC41. The sequence goes on along the minus strand of NZ_JBHFJB010000049.1, from coordinate 956 downwards.
GGATAACAACAGTGATGGCAATTGCGCCACCAAACCGTCACCGATGGTCAGCAGGGCGTAAACCCTGCCAGCGTCACCGAACGTCATGCCGTGCTGGAAGATACCGACGGCCATACCGCCAATGAGGTTGATGAACAGGATCAGCAGGCCGGCGATGGCGTCGCCGCGGACGAACTTGCTGGCACCGTCCATGGAACCGTAGAACTCGGCTTCCTGGGCCACGTCAAGACGACGCGCCTTGGCTTGGTTCTGGTCGATCAGGCCAGCGTTGAGGTCGGCGTCGATCGCCATTTGCTTGCCGGGCATTGCATCGAGGGTGAAACGTGCACTCACCTCGGAGATCCGCCCGGCGCCCTTGGTCACCACGACGAAGTTGATGATCATCAAGATGGCGAAAACCACGATACCGACCACGTAGTTACCGCCGATCACCACCTCACCGAACGCCTGGATCACCTTACCGGCGGCGGCGTGGCCGTCCTGGCCGTGAAGCATGACCACGCGGGTGGACGCCACGTTCAGCGCCAGGCGCATCAGCGTGGCGACCAGCAGGATGGTCGGGAATACAGCGAAATCCAGCGGCCGCAGAGCGTATACACAGACCAGCAGGACCACGATGGACAGCGCAATGTTGAACGTGAAGAACACGTCGAGCAGGAACGGCGGTATCGGCAGCATCATCATGGCGAGCATGATCAGCAGCAACAGCGGCACACCCAGATTCCCCCGGCTGAGGTCGGCTACGTTGCTGCGTGCGGTGCTGAATAACTGAGAGCGATCCACCAATATTCCCCGTTCCTGTGAAGCAAACTTTTGACGCCCGGAGGGGGCGCAGACGGGGTATTGCAAGAAGCTTTCCAACTTTTGCAAAAGCTTGAAATAGAAAGGCCGAAGCGACTTCAACCCTGTGGGAGCGAGCCCGCTCGCGAAAGCGGTTTGTCAGTCGGCGCCTGTAT
>NZ_JBHFJB010000048.1:128766-131129 GCF_057334555.1 Pseudomonas sp. AGC41 | reverse complement strand
CCGGCCATCTCCGGCGTGACACCCAACTCCGCCAGCAGCATCGACAGCGCCTTGAGCTTGCGGTACGCAGCGATCAGGAACGGTAGCGACAACAGCAGCGCCCCACCCCAGATCAATGCTTTTTGCCAGCTCGGATCGCTGATCCAGGCTTGCAGGTAAACCGACATCCGCTCGGCGAAATAGCCGCCCGAAACAAAAATCGCGATGACCAATGCCAGGTTGATACCGACCTGCAGCAGGATTCGCCTGATCATGGCGGCCACCATGGCGCTCTCGCCCCGTGGCTGAATACTGCGCAACCATTCACCATACATGCCCAGCACGCGCGTCAGCCGTTGCGGCATTGCCGAGGCCAGCCTAACTGACAGCGGATCCGCGGCCCTGATCAAGTAAGGCGTCAACAGCGTGGTCAGTACCGACACAGCCACCGCCACCGGGTAAAGAAAATCGCTGGTGACCTGCAAGGTCATGCCCAGCGAAGCGATGATGAACGAAAATTCGCCGATCTGTGAAAGTCCCATCCCGACTCGTAGGGAGGTGCGTCCGTCATTGCCGGCGATAAAGGCGCCGAGACCACAGGAGAGCATCTTGCCCAGCACGACTGCGCAGGTGATCACGGCAATCGGCCAGGCGTATTCAAGCAAAATCGCCGGATCGAGCATGAGCCCGATCGCCACGAAAAATATTGCGCTGAACAAGTCGCGCACCGGCTCTACCAAGCGTTCGATTTTCAGCAACTGCCGGGACTCGGCCATGATCGCACCGATCAGGAATGCCCCCAGCACCATGCTGTACTCAAGCTTCACCACCAGCAGGCAGAAGCCGAAGCAAAGTCCCAACACCGTGATCAGCAGCATCTCGTTACTGTCGAATTTTGCCACGTACGCCAGCAATCTGGGCACCAGCAGGATCCCGATGACCAACGCCACGATCATGAACAACGACAACTTGCCGACCGTGGAGAACACCTCGCCGGAACTCACCGTGCCGCTGACGGCAATGCTCGAGAGCAAGGCGATGATGCCAATGCCAAGGATGTCCTCGACGATCAGCACCCCGAAAATCAGCTGCGCAAAGCGCTCGTTTTTCATTTTCAGGTCATTGAGCGCCTTGACGATGATCGTGGTCGAGGAGATGGCCAGGATCGCGCCAAGAAACAGCGAGTCCATGGTATTCCAGTCGAACCAGCGGCCGATTTCATAGCCGATCCAGATCATCAGGACGATTTCGAGGAATGCTGCGATGAACGCCGTGGCGCCAACCTTGAACAGTTTGCGCAGGCTGAATTCCAGCCCGAGGCAGAACATCAGGAAGATCACCCCCAGCTCGGCCAGGGTCTTGATGGTTTCTTCGTCGTGGATGAAACCAAACGGTGGCGTATGCGGGCCGATGATGAAGCCGGCGACGATATAGCCCAGCACCACCGGTTGCTTGAAACGATGAAAGAGTACCGTTACCAGCCCCGCCACCAGCATGATGATCGCCAGGTCCTGAATGAAGCTGATGGCATGCATGGTGGGGCTCCTTGTGTGAAATGACTCGATGCGGAGTCGGGCGATTCCGGTCCTTTTGTAGGAAATGCCTAAGCTGACGGGCATTTGCAGGTTAACACCGCGACTTCCTGCAAAAAGACAGTGCAATATATGGAAACAGATCCACCGAAGCGTGACGGCAAGCAACGGCGCAGCGTCCCGATATGGGTGGCTGGAAAACGACTGGCCACAACCCAACGCCCGCAGAGGCGCCTCCCCGAAATTGCTGCCTTGAACCGTGAGAACGTTATGGAACCCGGAAACGCCCAGCTGTCGATGACGGTGTTGATGACCCCCGATATGGCCAACTTCTCTGGCAATGTCCACGGCGGCACCTTGCTTAAATACCTCGATGAAGTTGCCTATGCCTGCGCCAGCCGTTACGCCGGTCGCTACGTGGTGACGCTTTCGGTCGACCAGGTCATCTTTCGTGAGCCGATCCATGTCGGCGAGCTGGTGACGTTCCTGGCGTCGGTGAACTACACCGGCAACACGTCGATGGAAGTGGGCATCAAGGTCGTGACCGAGAATATTCGTGAGCGCTCGGTGCGCCATACCAACAGCTGCTTTTTCACCATGGTGGCCGTGGATGACCAACGCAAACCTGCGCCCGTCCCGCCGTTGCACCCGCAGAACAGCGAGGAAAAGCGCCGCTACGAACAAGCCCAGCAGCGTCGGCAGATCCGTCAGGAGCTGGAACGGCGCTATCAGGAAATCAAGGCGGACGGGCCGTAAAGGCCACCGAAAACCAACTGTGGGAGCGAGCCTGCTCGCGATAGCATCAGCCCAGGCAACCGAAATCCCGTGGGGGGGGGGGGGGGGGGGGGGGGG
>NZ_JBHFJB010000048.1:108938-128746 GCF_057334555.1 Pseudomonas sp. AGC41 | reverse complement strand
CTGCTGCGCAGCCGAGCGGGAGCAAGCTCCCTCGCCACAGATGCACCAGACATCGACCTGGCTCACTCCGACAGTTCTGGCATGCGTCAAAGGCTGATCGGCGTGGCCTCGAAGCGCACGCGCGGGTGGGCGATCCGATCCTGGGCACGGATCAGTTGCAGCTCATAGCTGGCACACGCTTGGGTTTCCAGCAACACTTCGTGTACCGCCGAAGCGGTGAACTCGAATGCCGCCACCAGGCTGTCGCCCAACAGTATCCGCGCCAGGAATAATCCCGAGGTCAGGTCACCTACCCCTACCGGCTGGCGGGGAAACGCCAGCAATGGACGACGCAGGTGCCAGCCTCCGTCAGCCGTGACCAGCAACATCTCGAAGCTGTCGTCGGGCTTGCCGGCGTAAGCCAGGTGTTTGACCAGCACAACCTTCGGTCCACGAGCCAACAGCCCACGGGCCATGGCCAGGCAATCGAACAATGATTGCGCCTTGCGCCCGGCAAAACTGTCCAGTTCCAATTGGTTCGGACACATGATGTCCGCCACGGCAGCGGCTTCTTCCAGCAAAAACGTGCTCACCTCGGGTGCCACGATGCAGCCCTTCTCCGGATGCCCCATGACCGGGTCGCACAGATACAGCGCCTTGGGGTTGCACGCCTTGATCCGCGCTACGCCCGCCAGGATTGCCTGCCCCTGGGCCGCGCTGCCCAGATAACCGGACAGCACCGCGTCGCAGTTGCCCAGCTCGCCAATGGCCGCGATCCCCTCAACCAAAAGTGGAATCTGGTCAGGCGCCAGCACTTCTCCGGCCCACTGCCCGTACTGGGTGTGATTGGAGAACTGCACGGTATTGAGCGGCCATACATTGACGCCGACCCGCTGCATTGGAAACACGGCGGCACTGTTGCCGGCGTGACCAAATATCACATGGGACTGGATGGCAAGCAGATGAGGCGTACGTTTCATGCAGGAAGCTTCCGTAAAACGAATGAAATTCAAGCGGCGCAGTATGCGACTAAACGCAGCCTGTACGACAGACCGGCGACACAGTTAAGCTGACGGCAACTTGTTGGAGCACTTCGTTCATGCTGACCCTTGGAAACATTTTCGTGCTGATGCTGCTGGCTGCCGGTGGCGCCTGGCTGTGGCACAACCATGGCTTGCGCGAACGGGCTCTGGCGAGGGTCATGCAACACTGCGCCAATCTCAAGATCGAGCTGCTGGATGGCAACGTGGCGCTGAGCAAGATCGGGTTTGTGAAAGATGGCAGCGGGCGACGGCGCCTGGCACGTGTCTATAACTTCGAATTCACAGTAACGGGCGAGACGCGTCATACCGGCACCATCACTCAATTCGGCGCCCACAGTGCACACATCGAGCTGGCACCCTATCCGATGCCGTTCGAAGAAACCGCGCAGGCGCCCATCGAACCGGTCCAGACCCGGCCCCGGGCCGAGGTTATCGAGCTGAGCCAGTGGCGTCAGGAACACAACAAATGGAAGCCCTGAAACGAGGCTGACTCAAGGGTGGCGGCAGCTCGCCAGGCCCGCTTGAAGGATTCCCACGTCTTGTGGTTCGGCGAAGATCAGTTCGATTCGCGAATCCTGTCGCCACTCGCTCGCTTGCCACTCCAGCGGCCCTGCGTCCAACGCATTGGCGGAAACCCAACCGCCCTCGCTGTGGATAACCATTTTTGCGCGTTTCCAGTCTTTGCCGTGCAGCCATCGAGACAGCTGCGCGACGTCGAATCGTTGATCTGGATGCCAGCGCCAACCGATACTCCAGCTTTCGCCCTGCTGCTGATGCAGGCAGATCGGCAACGTCGGGTCACTCCAGATGGCCGGCATCTGCCCCAGGCTCTTGTGCACATTCAAGTTATCCACAGCGAAATTATCCACAGCCCTGTCGCCACGATTCACCAGGCCGGGCAGCCGATCAATCGGCAACGCAGCCTGATGGGTCCAATACAGCGCAGTCTCAGGCAATTGGGAAATAATGCCCACACGATCGGCTTCGGTAAGGTCTTCGGACTTGTTCAGCACCAGCAAACCCGCGTCAGCCAGGACCTGTCTTTGCGCATCGGGCAACGGCTTGCCGTTCGCCATTGCCTTGGCATCCAGGACCAACACACAAGGCTGGATCGCCAGCACGCCAAGCCAGGGCGCTTCGTTCAGCTGTCGCAAGAGTTGCGCTGGATGACCCAGCCCGGATGGTTCGATGAACAGACGGTGTGGCCGCGCCTTGCGCAATAAACGGCCAAGGCCGATCTGAAACGGCGCTCCATTGACGCAACACAAACAGCCCCCGGCCACTTCGCCCAATGCGATACCATCGGCGGCCTGGGTCAGCAGCGCGGCATCCAGGCCGATCTGGCCGAACTCGTTGATCAGCACGGCCCAGCGCTCATCAGCCGGACGCTGAGCCAGCAATTGCCTGATCAGGCTGGTCTTGCCTGCACCCAAAGGGCCGCCAATCACATGGGTGGGTATGTTCTGCAACATGATCGATAGCTTTCGACGGAGGTTTAAAATGCGAATGATCGGTTGGCTGTTACTGCTGCTGACCTCGAACCAGGCCTTGGCCCAGGCGTGTGTGGTGCACAGCCAGGCGGAACGGCTCGATGTCAGAGTCTGCCAGCAGAACCGCAACATTCCGCAAAAACTGTTCGCCGACGGCTTCTGCCAACCCAGCCTGCTCGGACAGAAAGTCGACGTGCAGTATGTCGACCAGTGCCCTGGCGGGGCATTTGGCATTTGCAGCAACGCCCAGGTCGCCAATATGCCTTATCGCCAGGATATTCACTATTACGGCGTAGCCACCGATGCGGCTTACCTGAAACCCTTTTGCGAAAACCAAAGCCAGGGAAACTGGCTCAAGCCTTAAGCCAGCCAATCCAGTGAAAGAATCAAACGCCGCTCGCCGGGCACCAGTTGCGGTGAGCGATGAATCAGCCCATAGCCTTCATTGCCTTGCCACTTTTCACCTTTGAGCAGCGCCACATCACCGCTGCGCATCTGCTGAATCAGACTCGCGTCGGCAGGCTCTGCTTCAGGCTGGGCCAATTGTCGACGGTCCATGACGCCTTCCATGAGCCATTGGCTGCCGACGCCGGCATAGGTGGTGATCAGCCGCACCGGCACATGGTCGACGTGAAAACGTGGGCACATCGCCGTATCCAACGCTCGCAGGCGCAGACCGACGCGCCGGGCACCGAGGAGGCAGGCAAACGCGCTGACCAGCCAGGCGACATCCGCGACGAACCCTTCATATCCGTGCAGATCGCCGAAGCCCGCGGCAAGGCCATGCAACACCGGCTGCGTATCCTCGCCCGGTAGCTCAAGCACCATCGACTCGGCCAGGGGTTGGCCCATCGAGAGCAGCATCGCCGCAAAATCGCCGATATGCGCCGGGAGGTGACGCTGCCACACCGCCAGGTTGGTGTCGTCATCCAGAATCTGCGCGAAGGTCAGCGGCGTGTCTCCCTGGATCTGCCGCAGCTGCTTCAGACGAGGCGCCAGCATCACGCCGCGACCTCTTCATGCCAGGGGCCGAACGGGTCTGGCAACTGCCGCCAGCGCTCGATGCCCAGGCTCATCTCCGCGTCGGTTAGCAGGCAAGCGTCCAGTTCGGTGGCGAGCAGCGCGAAGTCTATATTCTGACCAATGAATACCAGCTCCTGGCGGCAATCACCGGAGGCCTCCAGCCAGTTTTTCATGATCGCGGCGATGCTCTCCTCATCCAGCGGCCACTGGCTTTTCGGCACGAACCGCCACCAGCGCCCGGCGAAGCCGTGACGCATCAACCCGCCGGCCTGAGACCAACTGCCGGCTTCCTCATGTTTGCTGGCGAGCCAGAAAAAACCTTTGGAGCGCAGGAGTGTGCCATTGGTCCATGGGCGGTCGATAAAGTTGAAGAATCGTTGGGGATGAAACGGGCGACGGGCGCGGTAAGCAGTCGATGCGATGCCGTATTCCAAGGTTTCAGGCACATGCTCGCCGCGCAACTCCCGCAGCCAACCGGGCGCCTGCGCCGCGCGTTCAAAATCGAAGCGGCCCGTATCGAGGATCTGCCCCAGCGGTACCTGCCCCATGACCATCGGAATAACCTGCGCCTGGGCATTCAGGCGCGACAGGATTGCGCTCAACTCTTCTCGTTCGGAACGGCTTATGAGATCAATCTTGCTGATCAGGATCACGTCGGCGAATTCGATCTGCTCGATCAGCAAATCGGTTATGGAGCGCTCATCTTCTTCCCCGAGGGTTTCGCCCCTGCTGGAAAGGCTTTCGGCGGCCTGGTAATCCTTGATGAAGTTCACGCCATCGACCACTGTCACCATCGTGTCGAGCCTCGCAACGTCCGCCAGGCTGCGCCCTTCTTCATCGCGAAAGGTGAAGGTTTCGGCGACCGGCATCGGCTCCGAAATGCCCGTGGATTCGATCAGCAGATAATCGAAGCGGCCTTCCCTGGCAAGCTTGCCCACTTCTTCCAAGAGATCCTCGCGCAGCGTGCAGCAGATACAGCCGTTACTCATTTCGACCAACCGTTCTTCGGCGCGATTGAGGCTGACATCTCGCTGCACTTCGCTGCCATCAATGTTGATCTCGCTCATATCGTTGACGATAACGGCAACGCGCAGGTTGTCGCGATTACGCAACACATGATTGAGCAAGGTGCTTTTACCAGCCCCGAGAAATCCGGACAGCACGGTAACGGGAAGACGGTTAGGCATCAGGTTTATCCTCATCGGGGCGGCCGCTTCTGTGGCTCGTATCAGGTTTCGGTTCGGCTAAAGGGGTCAGTCGTTTTTAATGTTATATTATTACACTAAAGTACAGCCAACCCTTTTCTGCTTCCGGGCTTTTACAAAATGCTCAACTTCTTCAAATACCTGTTCGCTACGCCACTGCTGCTGATAGCGATGGGCGTTTCGGCACAAGGCGCTTTGTTGGGTACCTGCACCCGCAGCGCCAACGTGCTGGCCTGCGTAGATGGACAGGGCAATGCCTACAGCGTCGCTACGGCTGGCAATACGATTTATCTGCGTGGATATGAGGTGGCTGGCCACCGCTACTGGGCCCAGACAAACAGCCGATACGGCCAACTGACCTTCTTCACTGGACTGGCCTCCGATGGCGAAGCCTGGGTTGGATACAGTCGCCGTGTGGGTTGGACGACGATCAACCGTTTTTCCAGCTCTGGCGGCACCAGAGGCAGTTTTATGTGCGGTCGCATGAATGGCTGCCAGGAGTCTTCACGCTGAGGTTTAACGTGGAACTCTCGAGATGAAACTCTGTTCATGAAAAAGGTCTCGTCGATCTTATTGTTATACTATAACATTAAAAACGAACCTCTCATGGACCTCGAAAATGAACGCGTTAACTCTGCCGGACATTGCTGCGCAGGCATCTCGTCAAGGCATGCCGCTGGATTGGGTGGGCATGTGCGGCATCGCCGTGCCGGTGCTGGTGGACGGCCTGCGGTTGAGCGCCTCTGCCGACGCCGGCGTCAGTCTCGATGATGGCGAAGCGCGTGGCATCCATATGTCGCGTTTGTATGTGGCACTCGAAAAGCTTGAGGACACCGCGCTTTCTCCGGACCTGTTACGCCGGATCCTGCAAGAGTTTCTGGACAGTCACGAGGGTCTATCCCGGAATGCCTCACTGACCCTGCGCACCGATCTGATGTACAAGCGCCCTGCATTGATCAGCCCGTTGGCCGGCTGGAAGCGTTATCCAGTTACAGTGAAAGCACATCTGAAAAACTCGATGTTCCACGTGGAACTGCAGGTCGAAATTCCATACTCCTCCACTTGCCCTTGTTCGGCAGCGCTGGCGCGGCAACTGATCCAGCAGAAATTCCTCGACGATTTCGCGAATACAAACCTGGAGCACGCTGAAGTTCTCGCGTGGCTAGGTTCTCAGAAAGGTATCGTGGCCACCCCTCACAGCCAGCGCAGCGTCGCCATCCTGAACCTGCGCTTGGACGCCAAGCTCGATGAGTTTCCGGTGTTACCGCTGATCAACGAGGCGGAGGCGGCACTCGGCACCGCGGTCCAAACCGCCGTCAAACGCGTCGATGAGCAAGCCTTCGCGCTCGCCAATGGGCAGAACCTGATGTTCTGCGAAGATGCCGCGCGGCGCCTGAACATAGCGCTGAGGCCGCTGCCCTGGGTTTACTCTCTTGACGTACGAGTCGTTCATGCGGAAAGCCTGCACGCCCACGATGCCGTCGCCCAAAGCCATTGGCGACGGGAGGACTCATGATTCGTTGCCAGGGATTGAGTTGGGGTATCCCCGGGCGCCCTCTCACTCCACCTCTGCACATGGAGCGCCCGGAGGGCAGCCTGACCGCAATAATTGGCGCCAACGGATCAGGGAAAAGCAGCCTGCTGAAAGTCATCGCCGGGTTACAGAAGCCACTGACCGGGAAGGTCTCGCTCAACGTTCAACGGCGCGGCGGCGTGTCGTTCCTGCCTCAACAGCAGCACCTGGATCGGCAATTTCCCATCAGCCTGCAGGAATTGGTGGCGGCAGGTTCCTGGGGTAATCGACAGGAACCTGCAGCACGCAACCAACGACTCAAGGCGGTTCTCGACGACTGGGCCTTGAGCGGCCTGGAACACCGTCCGCTGATGGCGTTGTCGGGTGGCGAGTTGCAACGGGCCCTGCTTGCGCGGCTGAGCCTGACCGAAGCGCCACTCCTGTTGCTGGACGAGCCCCACGCAGCCCTTGATGAACAAGGCCAGGCACTGCTGTGGAAGAACATTCAGCGATGGCATCGCGAAGGGCGCACCCTGGTGGTGGTTTGTCACGATTTGGCTGCGGTGCATCAACACATCCCTCATACCTTGCTGATCAATCCGTCCGGCTGCGTATTGGCTCGCAGCGCCGAATTGATCGCCCCGACGCCTTACACACAGGTCGCTTGATGCTCACAGCCAGCCACTTCTGGCAGCCCTTCCAGGAATTTGTCTTCATGCGCCGGGCCTTGTTGGGCGGATTGGTGCTGGCATGCAGCACGGCTCCGCTAGGCGTGTTCCTGATTCTGCGGCGCATGAGTCTGATCGGCGATGCGGTAGCTCACGGCATCCTGCCGGGCGCGGCCCTGGGTTTCTGGTTCGCCGGTCTGAGCCTGCCAGCCTTGACGGTGGGTGGCCTGGGCGCCGGCTTGAGCATGGCCGGGCTGGCGGCGTGGATCACCCGCCGCACCGGCCTACGGGAAGACGCCAGCCTGGCGGCGATCTACCCCATCTCCCTCGCCGCCGGAGTCTTGATCCTCGGTATGGCCGGTAAACGCCTGGACTTGCTCCACCTGTTATTCGGCTCGGCGCTGGCGGTGGACGGCCCGACACTCACCGGCATGCTCTGGGTTTCGGCGGCCAGTCTGGTGGCGATGGCGTTGATCTATCGCCCGCTGTTACTCGACACCCTGGACCCACTGTTTCTGCAAACCGTCAGCCGTCTGGGTCCCCTGGCTCACGGCGTATTCCTGACCCTGGTGGTGCTGAACCTGGTCATCGGCTTCCAGGCCATCGGCGCGTTGATGGTGGTCGGCCTGATGATGCTGCCGGCGGCCGCGTCGCGATTCTGGAGTCGGCGCCTGCCGATGTTGATGCTGGTCGCTGCATTGCTCGGTTGTCTCTCGGTGTGGCTGGGCCTGCTGTTGTCCTTCTATTTTTCGCTGCCCAGCGGGCCGGCCATCGTCCTGGTGGCGGGCGCGTCCTATCTGTTGTCCGTGGTATTCGGTCCGGTGCACGGCTTGCTGCGCCGCCCGCCCCTGCTTACATCCCAATGAGGTGTTTCCCGATGCGCGCCCTGCTCCTGATATTCAGCTTGATGCTGTCCATGTCCCTGTCTGCTGCTGAAAAACTCAAGGTGGTGACCAGCTTCAGCATCCTTGCCGACATGACCCGACAAGTCGGCGGCGAGCATGTCCAGATCACCAACATGGTGGGGCCGGACGCTGACGCACATACCTATGAACCCACGCCGGACGACGCCAAGGCGTTGCTCGGGGCGAAACTGATCATCAAGAATGGGTTGGGCTTCGAGCCGTGGCTGGATCGCCTGGTGACCAGCACCGAAACCGGTGCCCCGGTCATCAGTGCCAGCCGTGGCGTGATTCCACGCTCGCTGGAAGAAGATGGCGAGACCATCCTCGATCCGCACGCCTGGCATAACCTCGCCAACGCCGTGCTTTATGTTGGCAACATCACCAAGGCATTGGAGGCGGCCGACCCGGCGAACAAGGCCGACTACGAACGTAACAGCCAGGCGTACCTGAAGAAGATTTATGCGCTGCTCGCCGAAGCCAAGGCGAAGTTCGCTGCGTTGCCACCGGGCAATCGCAAGATCGTCACGTCCCACGATGCGTTCGGTTACCTGGGCCAGGCTTATGGTATCGAGTTCCTGGCGCCGCAAGGGTTGTCTACCGAGCGTGAACCGTCAGCCGCGGAAGTTGCTGCGTTGATCACCCAGATTCGTAAAGCAAAAGTCAAAGCCGTGTTCATGGAAAACATCAAGGACGCGCGCCTGCTCAAGCAGATCGCCGACGAAAGCGGCGCGCACATCGGTGGCACGCTGTACTCCGATGCCCTCGCCGCCAGCGGACCGGCCAGCACCTTTACCGGTCTCTTCGAATACAACCTCAACACACTCTACGAGGCACTGGGCCGGCCCTGATAACAGGCCGCTGATCAAGCCCTCGGCTTGACCGTCCCGCAATCCTGCCCCAGCCATACGGCGCGGGTGTCCAGGCTGCCGTTCTGCTGGATACCTGTGGCGTTGAACGTGCCATTGACCTGGGTGGTGAATTCGCGATCGCTCTGGAATGTCGCGATACCGTTGCCCTGGGCTTTCGGGCAACTGAAGCGGAATTTCCACTGGTTGCCGGTACGCTCGGTGATCTGCTGCTTGCAGCCTGATTGCGGATCCTGCAGCGGGATGTCATTGGTCTGCACCTGTGCCGGAGTCAGGCACACCCGGATCCCCTTGCCCCCCATGGTGATGCCCTGCTTTTCCAGCATTGCCCGCTGTTCAGGCGTCATCTGGTTCTGCAGTTGACCAAGGATCAATTGCAGATCCGGCAGGTTCTGGTTGTCGACTTTCATATTGCTGGTCGTCAATTCCCACAAGCCTGGTTGAAGCATCTGCGCCTGAGCCGCCACAGGAACCGACAAGCCAACGGCCAAGGCCAAACCCAGCAGACGAACATTCATTGCACAAACTCCAGAGGACAAGTGGCCGTTAGACGCCACCTTCAGGCTTCGGTTCAGACCCGCGCCGAGTGAATTAAATAGCGACATTCGCCTTGGAACATGGTCTGTTAAGCATTGAAGTTTCAGGAGCAAGGCAGCCCCATGGATTTTTTTGGCCCGCATGTTTTCGGTTACCTGATCGCGCTGCTCCATACCCTCGGCTCCATCGCCGCCGTCCATGCGGTGCTGACGGTGCGTACCGCCCAGGGCTCGATTGCCTGGGCCCTGTCGCTGGTATTCATCCCCTACCTGACATTGATTCCTTACCTGGTCTTCGGCCGCAGCACCTTCGACGGCTACATCAAGGCGCGTCGACAAGCCAACGAGGAAATGCGCAAGGCGATCTCCGAGCTCAACTGGCGCCCCTGGGTCGAAGAAGCGCTGGCCGCTCGCGCATCCCAGGCCTACGCCTCGTTACGGGCCATGCCGAAGTTGGGACGCACGCCGTGCCTGGCAAACAATCAGGTGCGCCTGTTGGTTGATGGCCCAGCTACGTTCGAAGCGATTTTCCAGGCCATCGAGAGCGCTCGCGAAGCGGTTCTGGTGCAATTTTTCATCATCCACGACGACCGGCTTGGTCAGCGCTTGCACGCGTTGCTGTTGAAGAAAGCCGCTGAAGGTGTGGCGGTCTACCTGCTTTACGACCGTATCGGTAGCCATTCCCTGCCCCATCGTTATGTCCAGGCCTTGCGCGACGGTGGCGTTCACGTCAAAGCGTTTGCCACTCGCAGCGGTTGGCTCAACCGGTTTCAGGTCAACTTTCGCAACCACCGCAAGATTGTCGCCGTGGACGGCGTCCTGGGGTTCGTCGGCGGGCACAATGTGGGCGATGAATACCTGGGGGAAAAACCACCCCTGGCACCGTGGCGCGACACCCATGTGGAGGTACGCGGCCCAGTGGTAGCGAGCATGCAGGAGTCCTTCGCCGAGGATTGGTTCTGGGCGGCGCGTTCCCTGCCGCCGTTGATCCTGCCGGACACTTATCCGGACGACGGAGTGCTCTGCCAACTGCTGGCCAGCGGTCCGGCCGATGCCTACGAAACCTGCTCGCTGTTCTTCGTCGAAGCCATTCACGCGGCAAACGAACGCATCTGGATAACCACGCCGTATTTCATTCCCGACGAGGCGGTATTCGCGGCTTTGCGCCTGGCCGTGCTGCGCGGCGTGGACGTGCGCATCCTGTTGCCGTCGCGACCGGATCACCGGATCGTCTACGCCGCGTCCAGTCTTTATGCGTTCGAAGCAGTGCGCGCCGGCGTGCGGGTGTTTCGTTATGAACCGGGTTTCCTGCATCAGAAAGTGGTGCTGATCGACCGGGAAATCAGCGCCGTCGGCAGCGCGAACCTGGACAACCGTTCGTTCCGGCTGAACTTCGAAGTCATGCTGCTGACCGTCGACATTTCCTTTGCCGGCGAGGTCGAGCAGATGCTCGAAAAGGACTTCGCCCAGGCCCACGAAGTGGCCAGACGGGAAAGCCGGGAAACCCACCGCCTGCAGAAGGTCGGGATGCGGATCGCCCGGCTGATTTCGCCGATTCTTTAAGGCGTGTAGATGTCGTCGCGGGTCCAGGGCAGCTCATGGCTACCATCGGCGTGGGCCTTCACCGCGAGGATCTGATGCAGGTTTATCCAGCCCTTGGCGAATGCATAGGCGCAGCCGGCCAGGTAAAGACGCCAGATTCGCAGCGCCTGTTCCGGCACTTCCCTGGAAGCGGCTTCGAGGTTGTCCTCCAGGCGCTCGCTCCAATGGTCGAGAGTGCGCGCGTAATGCATGCGCAGGCTTTCCACATCGACAATTTCCAGCCCCGCTTCGCTGATCTCGGCGGAAATCATCGACAGGTGCGGCAACTCACCGTTCGGGAATACATACTTCTCGATAAATTCACCCGCGCCGCGACCTACCGGACGCCCGTCGGTGTGCTTGGCGGTAATCCCGTGATTCATCACCAGCCCACCCTCACGGACCGCGCCGTACAGCGTCTTGCAGTACTGCGCCAGGTTGGCATGCCCGACGTGTTCGAACATGCCGACGCTGACCACTTTGTCGAATCGACCATCCTGGGGCAGGTCCCGGTAGTCCAGAAGCTGGAGCTCTACCTGGTCCTCCAGGCCTTCGGCCTTTACCCGCTCCCGCGCCAACGCAAGCTGCGCCTTGCTCAGGGTAATGCCGAAGACCTTGGCGCCGAATTCCCGTGCGGCAAAGCGCGCGAGACCACCCCAGCCGCATCCGACGTCCAGCAGGTAATCGCCGGGTTGCAGGCGGAGCTTGCGGCATAGGTGGCGGAATTTGGCTTGTTGCGCTTGCTCGAGGGTTTCACTGCCGGTCTCGAAATACGCACAGGAATACACCATGTCGCTGTCAAGCCAGAGCTGATAAAACGCGTTGGACAGATCGTAATGATAGGAGATGGCCTTGGCGTCGGTTTCCTTGTCGTGCAGCGCACGCACCGGGAGGTGGCTCTCGTCTTCGTCCACCAGAGCCTGGCTCAGCTCGTCACACACCCGGATGACTTCGTTGATCGAGCCCTCCAGTTCGAGTTTGCCCTCGACAAACGCCGCTCCCAGGGCATCCAGGCTGGGATGGGTGAATTGCGCGACCATTTGTGGGTCCTTTACCACAATCGTGACGCTGGGATCGGCGCCCAGCGTGAACTCATGGCCGTCCCAGAGCCGCAACCGAAGCGGTAGGTGCAAATTCTGTAAGGCCGGTGGAAGTTGAGCCAGCATGTAATAACCTCCCCATGTTTCAGATTGTTTCAGACGTCTGAAATGAGGGTAGACCATCATGGAAAAATAGCAGGCTATCGAATTTATAGCCTTTTTCTATCGTCTTCCATCTACCGCCCGAGCGGTGACTGCCTGGATTGGCTGGGCCCTCTCGCTAGAGACTGCGGGTGCGAGCGACAGTTCGCTCGGGGTCGTCAGCGGCTATCCGACTGGATCTTCGCCAAGGGCTCGTGAAACCGCAGCAGTCGTCCCGCATTGCCCAGCACCAGCAATGTGCTCAGGTTATGCAGCAGCGCGGCGATCATCGCCCCCGCTGCTCCGAGCCAGCCGAACGCCGCGAAAGCGACGATGGCCAGCGTCCAGCCCAGGCCGATGATCACGTTGACCTGCAACGTGCGTCGACATTGACGACTCAGCCGCACGCAGGTGCCCAGGCGTCGCAAGTCACTGCCGATCAACACGATATCCGCCGACGCCAGGGCGATATCGGCACCGCCCGCGCCCATCGCCACGCCGACCACACCGGCTTTCAGCGCCAGCGAATCGTTGATGCCGTCACCCACCACCATCGGACGGAAACCCTGGTCGATTTCGACCATGACCCGGTCAAGCTTGTCCTCCGGCAGCGCCTGTGCCTGCAGCTCGCTGATACCGACATCGTGCGCCAGGGCGGCGGCCACACTCTGGCGATCCCCCGTGAGCAATAACTGGCGACCCAACCCCAGCGCCCGCAGTTCGCTCATGGCCACCCGCGCTTCCGGCTTGACGCTGTCGGCCAGCAGCAGCCAGGCGCGAAACTGCCCGTCCAGTGCCAGGCCGGCGATCGGGCCGTCATGACTGGGAACCGTCGGTATCTCGATGCCCAACCGGGCAAACAATTCGGGTCGGCCAAGGGCGGCCTCCCCCTGCACTGTCATGGCGACTACCCCGAGCCCCTGGCGTTCGTGAATATCGGTCAGCGGCAGATAATCTTGCGCTGCCACCAGCCCCGCCAAGGCCCGACTGACCGGATGACTGCTGGCCGATCCGAGGCTCGCGGCCAGTGGCAGCAATGCGGCAGGGTCGTCCTCGGTACTTTCGATCGATTGCAGACGCAGGGAGCCGTGGGTCAGAGTTCCGGTCTTGTCGATGACTAACGAGGTGAGGTCCGCCAGCTCCTCGAGAAAAGCCGAGCTGCGAATCAGGATCCCGTGGCGCGCCGCCACCGCTATCCCGGCGATGGCCGTCGCCGGGGCTGACAACACCAAGGCGCAGGGACACGCCGCCACCAGAACCGCCAACATCGCCTGGGCGTCATTGGTGACAAACCAGGTAACCGCCGCCAGCAACAACACCAGCACCAGATAACTTCCGGCGTAACGTTCCAGCAAACGAGTGATTGGCGGTTTCGAGCGCTCGGCGTTCTGCATCAGCGCAATGACTTTGCCCAGCGTCGATTCATCGCCGGTGCGGGTTACCTCCAGGCGCAACAGACCGTCGAGGTTGATCGCGCCCCCAAAGACTTCAACACCCGCCACCGCCTCCAATGGCACCGACTCACCCGTAATGGGCGCGGTGTCGAGGCTCGCTTGGCCGGACAGCACCCGACCATCGGCGGGCACCCGGTCGCCGGCGCGGACCTCCACCACATCGCCGGGTCGCAACGTAGCGTTGTCCACTTCGATGATCGAGCCATCGGCCTGCACTTTGCGGCCCTGGCTGCGGGTCAGTTGGCCAAGGGCATCGATCGCTTCCTGGGAACCGATGACGCTGCGCTCTTCCAGTACATGGCCGAAAATCATGATGATCGGCAACAGCGCCGCCGTCAGCAGGTCTCCCGTAGCCCAGGCCCCCAGCATCGCCAAGGCAATCAACTGATCGGTAATCCCATGCAGACTCGGATAACGCAGGCTGTACCATGCGGAGCGCATCACCGGCACCGCCACCAACAGCGAGGCAAACCCCAACAGCAGTTGGCTGACGGTACCCTGCTCCGGCAACCAGACGCGCCAGGCCAGGCCCAGGGCAAGCAAGCCGAGGGCGAGCATCGCCAGGGTCAGTTGCCGAGCGGCCGCGCGTTGCTCGGCGGTGGACAGCATCGGCATGTTGATAGTCTGCGCGGTCATTGGCCGCCTCCCTGGATGATCAGACGAGAATCGTCTTTCGGGTCGACCGTGGTGACGGAACCAGCCCGACCAAGAATCCCGGGCATGCGTTCGCGGTACAGACGCTGCAGCATCTGCGGATCGCTGTCCTGGGTTTTCGCCAGGCCCGACACCGAGGCTGTGTCGGTCGATGCCTTGGCAAGCCGTTCGCTGGCCTGGGCATGGGCGACTTGTAACGCACGGTCGGCTTCCTCGCGGGCAGCCTGGGTCTGCTTCTCCGCCTCGGTTCGGGCGTTGGCGACCGCTTTGTCGGCCTGCTGGCTGGCTGTCAGCACCGCATTGAATGCGCTCACCGCCGGCCCCGGCAGGCTCGATTGCACGTCGACCCGCACCACTTCGATCCCCAAGCCCTGCCCTGTCGCGGTCAGGTCAGCCAGGCGCCGATTGATGCCCTGCACCAGGTCGCCACGCAAGCGTTCACGGCGCTCCGCGGCTTGGGTATCGCTGCCCATCAGTTCGGGGCGGGCCACCAGAATCGTGTCCAGGTCTCGCGCCGCGGCAAGCGCCACGGCACTTCTCGTCGCCAACCGGTCCAACGCCGGCAATACATGTTCGCCTTGGAGAACAAACGCATAAGGCTCGATGACCTTGTAAAAGAGCCGCACATCCAGTTGCACCACGCCCGCATCGCCGGTCAACAGATAACCGGAGCCCGCGAGTTCGTCGCTGACCGGAGTGGCAAAACTGGCGACGCGATCAGCCTGCAAGGCCGCATCCGAACGCAGCAGACTTTCCACCCGGCGCTCCAGCACCCGGTCTGCCGCCGGCAGCAAAATCACTTGTTCCACGGGACGCGGCCAAGCCAATAACAGACCGGCGTTCTGGATTCGGTCCAGCGCACCAAAGTGCAAAACCACCGCCCGGCTCTGCGGATCAATTTGCCGCACATTTGAAAATACCCAGGCCAATGCCGCCAGGACAGTCACGGCATAAAGCGCAAGGAACGCCAGACGCCCGGCCTGAATCCACGGGCTGGATAACTCATTTGTTCCACGTGGAACCACACTCATGGTTGTGTTCCACCTTTAGGCTCCAGGGCGGGTGGACCATCCACCAGAACGCGAAACGGTGCCGCATCAGTGCGCAAGATCAGTTTGGTTCCGGGGCCGACAATAGTGTTCAAGGTGTCCAGCGAGCGCAGCAAATTATAAAGCTGCGGCGAACCGGCATAGGCCTTGCCGTAGATTTCAGCCGCTTCGACGCGGGACTGCGCTTCGATACTCGCCGCTTCAACCGTGGCATCAGCCTGCATGATTCGCGCATCGCGTTCGGCCGCCGAGCGAATCTGCGCCGCTTCGCGCTTGCCGATGGCTGTGCGCTCCGTGGCGATGGTCTCACGCTCGGCCCGCATACGATCTACGGTCGCGGTGAGCGTCACCGAGGGCAGCGTCAGGCGTTCGATGCCCACCTGCAAAACCCGCACGCCATAAGTGGCGAGCAATTGTTGCTCGATCTGCTGGCGCAACTGGGCCTCGAAATCGGCGATATGCACCTGACTGGCGTCGGTATTGACCAGGTTTGCCAAATCAAAACTGGCCGCCGTTGTTTCCAGCGCCGAGCCGACGAAGGTGCGAATCTGCCGCGCGGCTTCGTCCGGCTGGTTCTGCACGGCGCGCATGAAGCGCTGCACATGGTCCGGGTCACCCTGGACCTGCCACGCCACATAGGCCTGGACGATGATCCGCAGACCGTCGCGGGTGCCGACGTCCTGCAATCCGCTGGAGGTGGTGCGCAGCCTGAGATCTACCGGGATCGCCGCTTCGAAAGGTGCCGGCCAGCGCCAGCCCAGGCCGGGTTGTAAAAGTACCCGCGCCGGGTTGCCGAAACGGGTAATGACAGTGGCCTCCCCCGAACGCACCTGGACCAGGCTGGCGGCCGCAACGGCAAACGCCACCAGCAGCGCGGCCCAGCCCATCCGCCGCCACGGAAACGGGCCGGCTTGCTGCGGATCGCCATGATGGTGGTGATGTCCGTGATGATGTCCGGCATGACCGTGATCGTGACCGGCATGGTCGTGATGACCATGGGAAGAGGACTGGCTCAATGGGCAGCTCCTGGCTGGACAGGTTGGTTTTGCGATGCGGGATCCGCCGGCAGCGTGAAAGTGCGCAGGTCAATGGTCGGCGCGTTGCCGTTGCCGCCCAGGCGATGGTCAAGGATCAGCAAGCTGGCGCTGCCGAGGCCCTGGCTAAGTTGACCGAGGTATTGCTCCAGCACGAAGGCATGGCCAGCCGTCGCGTAGGCTTGGCGTTCGGCGCGAAAGCGCAGGTCGGCGGCTTGGGCAGTGGCGTTGATTTCACGCGCCGTGGCTTGGGCCTGATCGTTGGCAATGCTGGCTTGCAGTTGCGCCTGGTTGACCTGCTGCGCAGCGGCGCCACGCTCGCGGGCGATTAACGCTTGGGCGCCGATCTGCGCCGCTTGCACACCGTGGTAGGCATTCGCTGCGCCAGCCGGGGGATGGATCGCCTCGACCACTGTCGCAAGAATCTCCACACCGCTGTCGAGCGATTGCAGATCGGCCTGTACGGCGCGACCGATTTCCTCCGCCAGGCTGACACGGTCCGCACCCAGCAATCCGTCCAGCGTGCGCGAGGCAAATTCATGCACCAGGACGCGGCTGGCCGTGCTGCGAATCAACGTCGGAATATCAGCACTGTGGTAAGTCGCCGCCAACGCCGCTGCATCCGTCAGGCCGATGCGATAGACGAAGCGTACGTCCATGTTGACGATCTGGAAGCTCTGCTGATCCGCGCGACGGCTGGCAATGACCTGGGATTTGTCATTCACATGGCTGGCATCCCACAACCGATTGGCGATAGCCGGAGCCGGGCCCTCTGCCGGTTCCGCAACCGAGGCCGTCTTGCCGTCGCCGACGCTGGACGCCAACTCGTGGACGACACCGTTCTCGACGTTCAATACCCTGCCCCACGGCCACGGCAACCCTGCGTGGAGACCGGGGCCAAAGACCTGCACCGGCTTGCCGAAACGTTCATAGATCCCGCGCCCTTGCAGCGGCACCTCATGCACGCCGGTCAGCAACCACCCGACCAGCACCACCAATGCCAGCACCGGAAAAAATGCCCGGCGCATGTAGCTGAACGCCCAGATCTGGCGCAGGTCGATGCCAAAACGATTGTGCAATTCATGCTGCAAGGCCAACAGTGGTCGCGGCGGCCAGCGCAGCAGATCGGCGACCACACTGCGTCCCAGAAGCGTCGGTTCCAAGGTGTTCCGGCGCGGGCTGAATAACGCCAGCAGCGCGCGTAGCAACAACTCCGCCGCCACCAGGCCCGGCAACAAACCGATCAGCACCGCCAGGCGCACCGGCCAGAGGGACGCCTCCCCGGCAAAGAGCAGACACACGGCAGCCAGTACCAACACGATGATCGGCATCCGTGTCAGTTGCGCCAGCGGTGCCGCTTCGGGCCATTCGGCAGGCGGCTGCTGAGCCAGTTGGCGCTCGAACACCAACAACCCGAACGCCAACACTAACGAAAGCACCGCGCCGACGCTGGCCGCCACGCCGAGCGAAGCGGCAGGCAACGCCAGGTCCCAGGTTTGCTCCAGCACCAGCAACGACAACAGCGCCCAGCCGGCAAGCCACAGGAGCGGCCCGCCGATTTGCTGCAGCAGACCGATCCAGCGCGCGCTGATCCGCTCAAGCAGGCGCTCGTACCAACCCGAGTTATCAACAGGCTCGTCTTCGCCAGGCAGGATATCCACAACGGGCAGCAGCGCCTTGCTACGCCATTGCGTGATCCACCAGGCCGATTGCAATCCGGCCACCAGCACCGATAACGCCGCGCCTTGGCTCACCAGCAACGCCGGCCATATCGATTGTGGCGAAAAAAGCCCGATGAAAAACGCCGACACCAGCCCCAGCCCCGCAAGGCCGCCCAATACGAGCGCGATCCGCTTCAAGCGCAGCCCTTGGAATGCTGCGCGCTGGAAGCGCGGCCAGTCGGCCACGTGTGCCCCGTCTATTTCCAGATCGACTTGCATGTCACTCCAGTGCTTGTGGCATTCGAGAACCGGACACGCGAGGCCTACGTCACCGCATCGCTCCGTTATATGTCGTTACCTTATAACCGACGCTGTGAAATTTCCGTTTTGAATTCTTCATGGCAAACCCTGCGGCGGACGCTTGACTTAAGCCTTGACCGTTATCCGCGAAAACGCTCATATTACGATCATAATTTTTTGCCAGGCATGAGGAAAACGGTAATGAGCAATTACGACGTGATCATTCTGGGCGGCGGCCCCGGCGGTTATAACGCAGCGATCCGGGCCGGACAGTTGGGGTTGAAAGCGGCCTGCGTGGAAGGCCGTGCCACCCTCGGCGGCACTTGCCTGAACGTCGGTTGCATGCCCTCCAAGGCGTTGCTGCATGCCTCCGAACTGTACGAAGCAGCCAAGGGCGCGGAATTCGCCCAACTGGGGATCAACGTCAGCCCTACCCTCGATCTCGCGCAAATGATGAAACAAAAGGATGAAAGCGTCGCGGGCCTGACCAAGGGCATCGAGTTTCTGTTTCGCAAAAACAAGGTTGACTGGATCAAGGGCTGGGGCCATATCGACGGCCCCGGCAAAGTGACCGTCACCGGTGAGGACGGTGGCAAGACCGAACTGAGTGCCAAGGACATCATCATCGCCACCGGCTCCGAGCCGACGCCACTGCCGGGGGTCGACATTGATAACCAGCGCATTCTCGACTCCACCGGTGCGTTGTCCCTGAGCGAAGTACCTCGGCACCTGGTGGTAATCGGCGCTGGCGTCATCGGCCTCGAACTCGGTTCAGTCTGGCGGCGCCTGGGTGCCGAAGTCACCGTCGTGGAGTACCTCGATCGCATCTGCCCAGGCGTCGACGGCGAAGCCGGCAAGACCCTGCAGCGGGCCCTGGCCAAGCAGGGCATCCAGTTCAAGCTGAGCGCCAAGGTGACCCGCGCCGTTTCCTCGGCAAGCGGCGTGCAACTGCAAATTGAACCCGCGGCCGGAGGCGAGGCGCAAACCCTGGACGCCGACTACGTACTGGTTGCCATCGGCCGTCGGCCTTATACCCAGGGCCTGGGGTTGGAAAATGCAGGATTGGCGACCGACCAACGCGGCATGCTTGCCAACGAGCGCCACCGCACCGAAGCGCCCGGCATCTGGGTGATCGGCGACGTAACGTCCGGGCCGATGCTCGCGCACAAGGCGGAAGACGAGGCCATGGCCTGCATCGAACAGATTGTTGGCAAGGCCGGCGAGGTCAATTACAACTTGATCCCCAACGTCATCTATACCCGTCCTGAACTGGCCAGCGTCGGCAGGACCGAAGAGCAGCTCAAGGCCGAAGGCCGCGCCTACAAGGTCGGGAAATTTCCGTTCACCGCCAACAGTCGGGCGAAGATCAATCATGAAACCGAGGGGTTCGCCAAGGTATTGGCCGACGAGCGCACCGACGAAATTCTCGGCGTGCACCTGGTAGGCCCGAGCGTCAGCGAGATGATCGCAGAGTACTGCGTAGCGATGGAATTCGGTGCCTCGGCCGAGGACATCGCCCTGATCTGCCACCCTCACCCCACTCGCTCTGAGGCGTTGCGCCAAGCGGCGATGAACGTGGAGGGGATGGCGACGCAGATGTAGTCACCCGGCTAAATGGAACATCTGTGGCGAGGGAGCTTGCTCCCGCTCGGCGGCGAAGCCGTCG
>NZ_JBHFJB010000048.1:103517-108918 GCF_057334555.1 Pseudomonas sp. AGC41 | reverse complement strand
GAGTTCAGGCCGGCTTCGCCCCCCAGCGGGAGCCCGCTCCCCCGCCACATTCAGACCCGTTGTCAGCTCGCGGCCATGCGAGCCTTGCGCTTGCGCCGACTGATCAGGGCCAGCACCACGGCCACCGCCAGCACGGCGCCACCCACCTCCAGCCCTGTCTTGAACGGCCGCAGCGCCGAGCGAATCGGCGTCAGCGCCTGAGTGACATAACGCTTGTCCGCCTGGTCGAATGCCGGTTCCTCGCACTGACGGCCGAAATCCCAGGCCCATTCCACGTAGGGGCCGTCCTTCACATAACGCTGGTACAGCGCGCTTTGTTCTTCGAGGCTCGAGTTGTACCCCACCGCCCTGCACAGCACCGCGGCAAACGCCTGGCTGCTGTGCGGCAGATGATCGGCGGCCTGGCTGGCCAGCGCCGTGGCGACAAAACGGTAGTGGTAACGCACGTCCGGTTGAGCGGCGCTGGCCTGCTGGCGCTGGACCTCGCCGTCGGCCACCAGCGGCCCGACCTTCAGCTCCACCGGCTCAAAACTGTAGTTGCCGTCCAGGCTGGCGTAATCCGGCGCCATCTCGTAGCCCAGCAACTGCATTCCCGATCTGCGCGCGATCACCGACGCCTTGAAATACGCCTCGGCCCGGCTGGTCGGCCACCATTTGGATTCCGCATCCTGGCGCAACTGCCCATAGGTGCGGGCCTTGTCCTGCAGCTCGGGATTGTCGAAATAAGCCGGCGCCTCGTCGTAGCGTCCTTCGCGCAGCAAACGACGCCCCAGCAGGTTGCGCAGGTTCGCCGCCACCGACAACTGTACGTAGTTGTCTCGATCTTCCTGGCTCAACGGCGGCGGTGCCGGAACCTGGGCGTCAACGTACTGCTTGAGCTCCTCGACGGTCAGTACACGCTCGGCGACCGTCGCGGCGTCGTACCAATAGTTGTTCTGGCCGCGATAAAGCTGATCGAAAGCCTGCAGGTAGTCGCCTCTCTGCAAGGCCAGGATCGCGCTTTCGCCTTCGATCCGGCACTTGGGTTGTACCGTCTCGTAGTCCCAATCCGGCGTACGGCGGTCGCCCCAGGATTCGTCCTTCGGAAACGCCTGGGCGGCCTTGGCATAGGCGGCGGCCGCAGCGGATTTATCGCCTTCACGCAGCGCGAGCTTGGCCCGTACCCACCACGCCAATCCGCTGTCGCCGGCCTTTTGGGCAAATGCTTTCGCGCTGTCGTAGTCAGCGTGTTGATAACTCACTGCCGCCAAGCGGTCGGCATCATCAAGGTTGCCCTGGGCGCTGGCTTGCAACAGCTTGACGAGGGTTTTCTCGCCGGAGGGCTCTTCGCCGTCCCACCAGCCGACGCGGCTGAGCAGATAAGCAGTTACCAGGCGCTGCACGGCCTTCGCCTTGAGCAATTCGCCCAGGCGTTGTTCCGACTCGACACTGAGGCCGCCCGCCAGCTGCAACAACGAGCTGTAGCCGACCGGGGATCCTTGCAGGTTCTGGGTCGCGTACAGTCCGATGGCACTGTCCCAGTCATCGGAGGTATAGGCCACCCTGGCTTCTTCGCCCAGACTGGCGACGCCCAGCTCCAACGGGTCGCTGAAGCCGGCGATAGTCAATTCGCGAGCCTGGCGGAACGCCTGCCGTGCCTGATCCCGCAAGGCAGCCGGTTCGCCACGGCCAGCCTCGGTGCTCATGGCAAACAGCGCCCGTCCCAGGGAGTACGCCGCCCAGGTACTGCGCAACCGGCGCTCGTCGGCCGGCAGCGCCAGCAGCTGCTGGAACGATTCGGCTGCGCGCAAATGATCGCCGGCGTTGAACGCTGCCGCTCCGATTGCGTACAACCGCAGCTCGGCGGGCAGGTTGGCCGCTTCGGCGGCGACCTGCTCCATATCGCCGATTGCCCGCAAGCGCTCCACAACGGCTTGCTGCGGTGGGGTCAGGCCAAGCTGTTCGGCCTTGTTGCGTTGGTCCACGTAGGAAGACACGTCGTCGTAGCTGTAGTCAGGGTTGCGTGTCGCCTCCGTAGCCGGCTTCAACCCGGCGATGGCCTGACCAAGACGACTGACCTCGAAGCGAAAGCTGCCCTCGGGCAGCTCCGCCAGAGACTGGGCCCGGTTATCCAGCAGGCGCATCGGAAAATCCGGCCCGCAGGCCAATGCCTGGCACAGCGGTAAACCGAGGCTCAGGCACAGCAGGCGACGAGGCCACTTACGGGTAGACATTCATTCCTCCTTGGTCGATTTTTGTACAGCGCGCCCAGCCGATCGCCCGTTGGGCACCGGCAGCCAAGCGGCCTTCCTGGATGCGGGTGAAGGTAAGCAGTCCGGGGGTTTGTTGCAACGTATAACCGGCCAAG
Organism: Pseudomonas sp. AGC41; assembly: GCF_057334555.1. NCBI lineage: Bacteria > Pseudomonadati > Pseudomonadota > Gammaproteobacteria > Pseudomonadales > Pseudomonadaceae > Pseudomonas > Pseudomonas sp. AGC41. The sequence continues at coordinate 106,571 of NZ_JBHFJB010000048.1, read as the reverse complement.
GCATCGACGCCATCACACCCGCCCACGGCGAGTGTCAGCCGCTGCGGCCAGGGGCTATCGAGATTGCCCTGGTTCACCAGCCGGATGTCATAGAGCCCGCCCTGCTCTTGCAGGCGCAGGGCCAGTTGACTGTCCAGGCGATCACCACGCGCCACCGCGCCAAGAGTGGCCAGGCTCCAGGCGCGCCGGTCCCCCGCCAGCGGCAGGCGAAACCAGATCAAACCGGCCAGATGCACTGGCGGCTCGGCGCGCAGTTGCGCGACAAGCCCGGCCACTTGTTGTGGATCGGCGAGCAACTCCCGGCGCTCGCCGCCGCGGTCGATAGGCACTTCGCTCTCAACCACCGGTGCGCCGTTTTCTTCGGTCAGCAGCGCCACGCCATAGGCCGGCAGGGCCAGGTAGAACGGTCGTGTGGTGAGGTCGCCCCAGCGTTCGGCCCAACGTTGAGCCTGGCTGGGATCGAACAGCCCCTGCCGCGGATCGCTGACCGCGTGTACCTGCAGGACGCTGCTGTCCACAGCCTTTAACAGACCGGGCAACTCGGGGCTGTCGAGCCAGGCCGGCAGCGCGGTGATGCTGAGCTGCAAGGCCGACGGCAAGGCCTGCCGCAAGCGGACAAGGAAGTTCCGATAGGCCGGCAGCCGTGCATTACCGGCATCGTGGTCGATCTCGATGCCCATCGGCGCCAGGCCCAGGGTTTGCCAGTCGGCCAGCAACTGCTGGATCCGCGAGATTATCTCGTCCTGATCGAGGGATCTGAGCTGGCCATCCAGGCGGATCACCGCGATCAACGGCCGACCGTCAGCCTTGAGCAATGCCGGATCGATCCGCGCGCGGCTCCAGCCGGCGCCCGGAAAGGCTTGCAGCGCCAGCACCCGCAGGCTGGAAAAGTCAGCATGGCTCTGGCTCAGCGCCAGTTCATGGGCCGGCGTCCACTGGCGTTGCCAGATATAAAGTTGCTGATCGAGGGCAGGCGGAGGGGGCTGATCGCAGCCGCTCAAAAACAACGCGGCGAGAGCCAACGAGAGCCTGTGGATAAAAGTCATGAAGCGCAGCCACCCCGGGAAAAGGCTGGCAGATTAACGTTTCCGAGGCTCCACAGAAACAAGTGGCGAGGGCAGCTGCACGCTCGCCACTTTGTGCCTGTTACTCAGGCCTCTTTTTGCAAGCCGACAACGGTACGCGGCATCCCCACGAACCCAGGCAAGGCTTCGATCCGCGCCAGCCACGCACGCACATGAGCGTAGTCCTGCAGCGAAACGTTGCCTTCTGGCGCATGGGCGATATAGCTGTAGCCTGCGATGTCGGCGATGGTCGGGGTGGCACCGACCAGATAGGCGCTGGTGCTCAGTTCCTGGTCGATGACTTTGAGCAGGTTGTGGGAACGCGCGATCACCTCCTCGGCGTTATGAGAAGCACCGAACACGGTGATCAGGCGCGCGGTGGCCGGTCCGGCATGCAATGGCCCGGCCGCTACCGACAACCAGCGCTGGACGCGAGCTGCGCCGACCGGGTCCGTTGGCAGCCAGCGGCCCTCGCCGTACTTGTTTGCCAGGTACACCAGAATGGCGTTGGAGTCGGCCAGTACTACACCATTGTCATCGATCACCGGTACTTGGCCGAACGGGTTGATGGCGAGGAAATCCGCTTGTTTGTGCGCGCCCTTGGCCAGGTCGACAAAATTGACCTCGACCGGCAACTCAAGCAAGGAAAGCATCAGCTGGACACGGTGCGCATGGCCGGACAGTGGGAAGTGATAGAGCTTGATAGGGTTCATGGTCGACTCCGCCGAGAATGACGCCATCGGTTTGCGGCGTCGATGGAGTCATCTTCTGCTCAAGCACGGAGCTATGGAATCACCTGCAAACGCAATCCATTATTTCTGCAGGCGAAACAATGTGTCAGTTCTTCAAGGCTGGATGTTCTCGTATTGCACTCACCATGAAGTCGACAAAACTGCGAACCCGCGCCGGCGCATTGCGCCCGCCCTGATACACCACGTGGATTGGCAATGGCGGCAGCTCGAAACCGGCCAGGACGATTTCCAGCTCGCCGGCCGCGATATTGTTCGCAACCTGATAGGACAGGACCCGGGTCATCCCCAAACCCTGGCACGCCGCACCGATGGCAGCCTGGTTGGCCGTGACCACGAGCCGGGGCGTGGGCCGGACCGACAATGGCTGACCGGCCTCGATGAACGTCCAGTTCCTCACCTGGCCGATGGCTGATGACGACACCACGGGCATCCGCTCCAGATCCTGCGGATGCTCGGGTCGGCCATGCTGGTCGAAGAACTCCGGAGAACCGCACACCACCCGCCGCACCTCGCCGACACGCACGGCATGCAGGCTGCTGTCGGGCAACTCGCCGATGCGCACCGCGACATCAATTCCCTCCTCGACCATGCTGACGGTGCGATCCAGCAGCAAGGCGTTGACGCAAACTTCGGAAAATCGCCTCAGGTAATCCACCAGCACCGGCGTGACGAACAACTGGCCGAACAGTACGGGCGCGGTAATCGTCAGCTGTCCGCGGGGCTGGGCGTGGCTGCCGGCCGCCGAATCCTCGGCTTCCTGCAAATCGCCGAGGATCCGCCGACAGTCCTCGAGGAAGCGCTGGCCCGCTTCGCTCAGGTAGACGTTGCGGGTGGTACGAACCAGCAGCGGCGTACCGATGCGCTGTTCCAGCGCCGCCACGGCGCGTGTCACGCTCGCCGCCGACAAGCCCAGGCGCCGGGCAGCCGCTGAAAATCCGCAGTCCTGGGCGACGGCGACAAACACCTGCATTTCCTGAAACCTGTCCATCCGTCCCCCGATGAGAAATCCTGATACAAGTTCTGCCTACGCCTCAAAGCCGCGCCGTACCGCCATTGTAGAGGGTCAGGCGGGCGAACCGCAGCCCGGCGCAAGACATCGTGCCGCCGAGGGCCGCTACGCTTGGTACCATCGAGCACATTGTCATGACAGATTAATGACCGAAAGGAAAACCCTGTGGGAGCGAGCCTGCTCGCGAAGGCTGTTTGTCAGTCGACATCTGCATCGCTGACAACCAATG
>NZ_JBHFJB010000048.1:49338-103497 GCF_057334555.1 Pseudomonas sp. AGC41 | reverse complement strand
CAACCAATGTTCGCGAGCAGGCTCGCTCCCACCAGAGTTGCGCGATGTTAGATGGATTGATTTAACCGAAAGGCCCGTTTCCGTGAATTTTTTTTACCGAGCTCTGACCCACCCCCACGCTGCCATCTGCGCCCTGGCCGGATACGTGCTCCTGGTGCCACTGGGCCTGCGCCTCCTGCTCGGCTGGTCCGACCCGCTGGGCTATCTGTCGGACATGGCCATCGGCACTTTGTTGATCGTGCTCTTGCATCAACGCCCCTGGTGGCTGGCATTGCCGGTTTTGCTGGCCTGGTGTGCGCTGACCCTGGCCAGTGTCGAATTGGTCAATGCCGTCGGAAGGATGCCCACGCCCGCGGATATCCAGTACCTGGTCGATCCGCAATTCGTCGAGAATTCCACCAGCGGTGGCTTCGCGCATCCTTGGCTCGCCGCGATCATGCTGGCGGCCCTGACGCTCTGGCTGGCCAGCCGATGGGCCAATCGGAGCCGCCAGGCACCTCCCTTGCCCCGCCACGCCTGGGCGATCCCCATGGTGTTTTTCCTGGCCCACGGCACGGCGCAAACCTGGCGGCCCAGCGAGGCAGACCAGTGGAATCTGTTCAACCTGCCTCATCAGTTGATGACGGCCGGCATCGCCGCCGGCCAGGAGCACTTCGAACAATGGCTCGCAGGTGATACGCCGGACCCGGCGTCACCGATGCAAGGGCTTACCCGGCTCGATCTGGATGGGCAGAAACTGCTCACCGAGCCGGGTAGCGCGCGCAATGTGCTGATCATCGCCCTGGAGGGTATTCCCGGTGCCTATCTGGAAACCAACCGCCAAGCGCTGAAAAGCAGTTATCAGGAAAACCTGATGCCACGCCTCAGCACCTGGGCCGAGCGCGGCATGAACACCCCCGACTACGTGCTGCACAGCCACCAGACCATCCGTGGCCTGTACGCAATGCTCTGCGGTGACTACGACAAGCTCGACGACGGCACGCCCAAGGGCGTCGAAATGCTCAACCAGCGCCAACGCAACCAGGCCTGCCTGCCGGCCCAATTGCGCAAGCACGGCTTCTCGACTCATTTCCTGCAGGGTGCCGGCCTGCGGTTCATGGCCAAGGACCGGATCATGCCGCATATCGGCTTCGACACGACCCTGGGCATGGAGTGGTTCACCCGACCGGCCTACCTCGAGTTTCCCTGGGGCAAGGACGACAAGACCTTTTTCGAAGGCGCGCTGGACTACGTCGGACAACTGCAACAGGCAGACAAACCCTGGATGCTCACCCTGCTGACCGTGGGCACGCATCAGCCGTACTCGGCGCCAGATGACTACCTGGAGCGCTACGACACCGCCAAACAGGCCGCCGTCGGTTATCTGGACGACGCGCTGGACAGCTTCCTGACGAGCCTGGAACACCAGGGCATCCTGGAAAATACCCTGGTGGTCATCACCTCGGACGAATCCCATGGCATCGACGATGTGCGCCTGGCATCGTCCTGGGGCTTCAACCTGACGCTGGCGCCGGAGCCCTTGCCGCGAATCAAGCAAGGCGTCCATGGCCATGTCGACCTGAGCGCATCGATCCTCGATTACTTCGGGTTCGCGGTGCCCACGTCTTTATCCGGCCGCTCCCTGTTCAGGGACTATGCGACGGGCCGGGAAATCATGTCGTTCACCAACGGCAAGCTGCGCTACCACGATGGCAAGGGCACCTTTACCGAATGCGATTTCCAGCAGCGCTGCCGGTATTACGCCAGCGCAGGCTTCATCGCCGACCGCGCCACGTACCAGGGACAATACAGCGGCCAACGCGCAAGGCTGATCAGCGCCCGGGCTACCGCCCTGGACCAGACGCTGCTGAGTTCATCGGTGAACCAGCATTATCAGTTCGGCAGCGCGGAGAAAATCACCCTTCCCGCCCAGGTCTCCAACGACTGGACCGACAACCTGATCGGCGCCCAATACCTGGAAATGCCCAAGGGCACGCGCACCCGTGTCAGCCTGACGATTCGCGCCGTGGAAAACCATCACGCCGCCTACATTTCCCTCAAGGCCAAGGAGTTCGAGCAGGACGTGACAATGGACTTGCCCACCGACGTGACGGTAACCGCCGATCAACCGCTGGTGATGGACATCCATTTCGACAACCCGCAACCGCGCAAGGCGTTTTCCTTCCACTTGCTCGGCCATGGCACGGGCGCGATCGAAATCAGCGACTTCAGTGTCGTCACCGAACTGCTGGAACAGACGGACCAGCCGGAGTACCTGGACGATATGCAGGACGACAGCGAGGCCCAGTCCAGCTGAACAGCAACGGGCAAACGTGGCGCTTGTGGATAAATCGACGCCTGTCGCGGGCGATTCGGCGCCGCGCGGGCCAACCGGATCAATCCAGCAACCGATGCAATTTGGCGTACTGCAGCAACATGATGGTCTTGCCGTCGCAGATCTCGCCGGTTTCGATCATGCCCAAGGCTTGATCGAGAGGCATTTCCAGCACCTCGATTTCCTCGCCCTCGGCCTCAAGCCCGCCACCTTCGTGCTGCTTGTCCTCGTCGGAATACTCACCGACGAAAAAATGCACACGTTCGGTCACCGACCCTGGGCTCATGAACGCCTCGAACACCTTGCGCACGTCCCGCACGATATAGCCGGTTTCCTCCTGGGTTTCCTTGCGGATACAGGTGTGCGGATCGTCGTTGTCCAACAGGCCGGCGCAGGTTTCGATCAACAGGCCGTCGTGCCCGTTGACGAACGCCGGGAAACGGAATTGCCGGGTCAGCACTACGGTTTGCTTGGCCTTGCTGTAAAGCAGGATGGTCGCACCGTTGCCACGGTCATAGGTTTCGCGCGTCAGCTCGCGCCATTGGCCGTTGCGGCCGAGGTAATCGTAGGTAGTCTTGCGCAGGATGTACCAGTTGTCCGAGAGGACTTCGACATTCTTGATGCATACACGGTCTTGCGTGCTGATTGGCTGTGTCATTGACCCACTCCGTTCGGGACCAGAAAACTCACTTCGATACCCGGCTCATTCAACGTGATGCCGGGACGCGTGGCAATGCGCGTTTATGAGCCGTTTTCTGGTAAGCGCGTTCAATAATTTCCCGGGCCTTGGGAGACACCGCATCACCCATCAGGTACGCATCGATTTCCTCGTAGCTGCATCCGTATGCCACTTCATCCAACTTGCCGGGTGCCAGGTCTTCCAGATCGGCGGTCGGTGCCTTGCGCACCAGGTAACCGGGGGCACCCATCGCGTCGGCCAACAATCGCACCTGGGTTTTGGTCAACCCGGACAGCGGTGCCAGATCGCAGGCACCGTCGCCGAACTTGGTGAAAAATCCCATCACCGCCTCTGCCCCATGATCGGTGCCAACCACCAGCCCGTTGCTGAGATTGGCAATGGCATATTGGGCCAGCATCCGTGCCCGGGCCTTGGCATTGCCCTTGGCGAAGTCGATGAGTTCGCCCGAAGGCTGCAAGCCGTCGACAGCGATATGCGCCATCAGTCCGTCAACACAAGCAGCGATGTTGCTGGTGGTGATCGAGTCCGGCCGGATGAAGTCCAGGGACGCTTGGGCGTCTCGCTCGTCCGCCTGGGCCTTGTACGGCAACCGGACCGCAATAAACCGCGCCGTGTAGTCATCATCGCGCAATTGCTCCACCGCCAACTGGCAAAGACGGCCGGCTGTGAGGGAGTCGACGCCGCCGCTGATTCCCAGCACCAGAGACTTGCAACCCGACTCACGCAGCACCTGCTTTATAAACTCGACGCGGCGAGCAATCTCGGCGGCTTCGCCGCCCTGTTGCAGTTGACGGTCGATGCCCAGCTCCCGGGCAATGCTCTCTTGCTGAAGCGAAGTCATATCAGGCTCCCATCTGTGGATTGACCAGGGCGACATTGAACACTTGAGCGGCGTAGCGCAAAAATGAGGCGTCTTCACAAACGTTCTTGATCGGATCGTCGGAAAACTTGACGACCGGCTCGCCATGCACCCGCACCAGTTTCATGACGATGCTCAGCGGTTCGACGCCGTCGACGTCGCAGGCCAGGCTGGTGCCCATGCCGAAGCCGAATTTCGCCTTGCCGCGAACATGGCGCAGGATCGGCAGGCATTTTTCGAAATTGAGGCCATCGGAGAACATCAGGTCCTTGGTGCGCGCATCGACGCCCAGCTCCTGATAACGCCCCAGCACCTTGTCAGCCCAGACGATCGGGTCACCGGAGTCCTGCCGCAGACCGTCATAGAGCTTGGCAAAGTACAGGTCGAAATCCTTGAGGAAGAAATCCGTACTGATGCAGTCCGTCAGCGCGATACCGAGCCGGCCGCGATACTCGTGCACCCAGTTCTCCAATGCCGCGTTCTGGCTTTCACGCAACCGGCCAAGTTGCTGGTGCACCATCAGCCATTGGTGCGCCATTGTGCCGATCAGGGGGAGATCGAATTCGTACGCCAGGTGAGCGTTACTGGTACCGACAAAGACCCCGGGGAAATCGCTGCGCATGACATTCACTACTTCACGCTGGGCCCTGAATGACAGCCGCCGGCGGGTGGAGAAGTCCGAAACACGAAACTCGGCGAGTTCTTCACGACTGGCATTTTTCTCCAGCCATTCAAACTTCTGGTACAGCTTGCGAGTCACGTCGGCCAACTCGACTTCCGGGTACTTCTCACGATTGCGCAGCTCGCTGACCATCGCCAATACCGGTTGTTCGAACATGATGCAGTGCAGCATCGGCCCACGGACGCGAATGTGCAGTTGGCCGTCGACTTCCGAAACGTGGATGTAGCGCAGGTTGAAGCGAAACAGCCCGAGAAACTGTTCAAAATCCGGTGTCAGGTATTCACGGAAACGCTTGTTGAACAGAAACCGCTGCTCCCCTTCGCGTAGTTGCAACCCGGCGAGCTTCTCCAGTTCGACACGAATGTCTGGAATCAAGTGAGCGAGCCGCTCCTTGGAGCGCACGATGAACTGGTATTCCACCTCGACATTCGGGTGCTGGTGCAACACCGCCTGCATCATGGTGAAGGTGTAGTAGTCGGTGTCCAGAAGACTCTGGATAGTGCCGCTGCTTGAATCGAATGCGCTGTCCATGGCTTTTCCTTATGCGTTTGCCGAGCGGATGGTTTCTTCACGAGTGGCGGTAACCGCGACGCCCGCTTGCTGGAGCGCTTGAATGGCTTGGTTGGCCCCCGTTTCACTGATGGCCCGGCAGGCCGGGAGGTGGACGATTACCTTGAAGCCAGCGGCGGCCAGTTGCAGAGCGGTGGTCTTGACGCAGAAATCCAGCGCCAACCCGCCGACAATCACCTGCTCCACTTCCAGACCTTTCAGGTACTCGATCACGCCAGTGGAGAGCTTGCCGTTCAAGTCGTGGTAGCAGGCGCCATAGGGGTGCAGATCCGGCTCGACGCCCTTCCAGACGAAATAGTCGTAATCGTATGGGGCCGGCAGTTGATCCAGCAGGGCGAAACCTTCGGTGCCGGGAACGCAGTGGCTGACCCAAGTGATATCGGCGTGCTCGAGCCCGGTCGGCACGAACATCTGCGAATGATCGGAGACCACCCACGGAGCCAGGGGCGAATGGGCATCCTTGCTGCCGATGCGAAGGCTGGCCAGGGACGCGATGAAATTCAGCTCTCCGGCAATCTCATCACCGCCCGGCACCGGAAGCTCATCAGGGCACAGCGGCGTAAAGCTCCTTTGCGCATCGACATCGAAGGAAGCTGTTTTCCGGGTCAGGCTGTTCATGCTGGGTTTCTCCTCTTCAATGGTCACGAGAGTACACATGATGTACTTTCATGACAAGCCCTTCTCGAAAGATAATTTTTATCAGGTTGGTTTCTCTGTCGATCAGCTATTGAAAGCCAATCAGGTTTACATGAATGATTTTTACGATAAAGTACATGTCGCGTACCAAAGAGGATGAACCATGTTCGAAATAGCCGTTTATGGTGGTGCTTTCAACCCACCTCATGCCGGTCACGCCCAGGTGATGATCGAGGCCTCGAACCGGGCCAGGCGCGTGTTGGTCGCCCCTAGCTTCCGACATCCCTACGGCAAACAGATGGTCGACTATGACGTTCGCCTGAACTGGCTGGAATCCATCGTCGAACACGTCCAGCCCCTGTGCTACGCCGAAGTGCGCGCAAGCCGGGTTGAGCAGGTCGTGGCCCGTGGCGTTGAAGGCGCCATCTACAGCTACACCCTGCTCGCCCACCTCGCCGACAGCCTGGCCCTGGATGGCAAGCGGATCGCGTTGGTGGTGGGCGAGGATGTCGCGGATTTGCTGCCGACTTTCTATCGCGGCCAGGAACTGCTTGAGCGTTTTTCCATTCTTCGCGTAAGCGAAAAAATTCACGTGCGCAGCACGGTGGTGCGCGAACGACTGGCCTCGGGCAAGCCGCTGCCCAGCCACTGGATAGCTCCCGGCATGAACCCGTTAAACTATGACCTTTACGCTAACCACGGAAATCGACATGCCCACTAGCACAGCCCCCGCGCGCGGTTATCTGCACACCATCGACCTCTGCGTGCTGCGCTTCTGCCGGGAGACCCAGGCGCTGGAAATTCTCCTGAACCGACGGGAAGCCGAACCGTTCGCCGGCCATTGGGCATTGCCCGGGATCGTGGTCAATGGGGATGTCGAAGACCTCACGCTGAACGACGCGGTGGAGCGCCTGCGCAATTCAAACAAGGTCGGCATGCCGCTGGCCTGGATCGAACAGGTCGGGACCGTCGGCGACGCGTTCCGCGACCCACGCTGCTGGTCATCCTCGACGTTCTACCTGGCAATTGCCAACGAGGCGGTTCAGCTCGCCGGGCATCAGGGATTTTTTCCCCTCAAGGACGTCGCTGATGCCTCCATTAAACTTCCTTTCGATCACAACAGCCTGGTGGCGGCGGTCCAGGAGCGGTTGTTGTCCAAAGCTCTCTACAGCAGCCTGCCGCTGATGTTCCTGGGCCCGGAATTCAGCGCGCCGGAAGCGGTGGATATTTTCTCCGTGGTGCTCGGTCGTCCGGTGCTCAAGACCAGCATGCGCCAGCGTCTGCTGAAGATGACCGAGGCCGGTTACCTGCAGGAAACCGGCCGCAAAAAAGCCGGCGACGGCGGCCGCCCGCAACGCACGGTGGAAAATCTCAAACCGGCCAGCGTTTATCTTTTTGATCGGTGTTTTCTGGAGTGACTTGTGCGTACGCCCAGCACAACTTCCTGATGCAGGTATCAAGGGCCATGGGAAGTGAAGACCTTGCCGGGATTCATTAGCCCGGCCGGGTCAAGCGTGAGTTTGATGGCGCGCATCAGCTCCATCTCCAGAGGGTCCTTGAAGCGGACCGCCGCGTCGGGCTTGGCTTGCCCCAGCCCATGTTCAGCACTGATGCTGCCATTGAAGGCGCTCGTCATCCGGTAGATAGCCTGCATGATCGCTTGCTCTCGGGCCTTGAACGAAGCGTCCGCATCGCCGAGCGGCTTGCTGATGTTGTAGTGCAGATTGCCGTCGCCCATGTGGCCATAGGAAACGATGCGCACGCCTGGAAAGTCCTGTTGCAGGGCTTTATCGGTACGCTCGATGAACTCTGGAATCCGGCTGACAGGCACGCTGATGTCATGCTTGAGGCTGGGGCCTTCGTGATTCTGCGCCTCGGAAATCCCTTCGCGCAGCGCCCACAGCGCGGCGGCCTGCGCCTGGCTGCTGGCCAATACCGCATCAATGACCCAACCTTGCTCGAAAGCGTGGGCCAGGCCGTTTTCGAGCAGCAGCGTCAAAGGAGCATCGGGCACCGTGTCGCGCAATTCAATCAACGCGTACCAGGGATGTTTCGTCTCCAAGGGATCGCTGCAACCCGCCACATGGTCGAGGACAAAATCCAGGCTCTGGCGCGACATCATCTCGAAGCCCGTCAGGCGGTCGGCGCACAGGCTGCGGACATGGCCAATCAAATCTACCGCCGCTTGCGGCGAAGGCAGCGCAACCCAGGCTGTCGCCGTGCTGCAGGTTGCCGGAAACAGTTTCAGCACCGCCGCAGTGATGATGCCCAACGTGCCTTCCGAGCCGATAAACAGATGCTTGAGATCGTAACCGGTGTTGTCCTTGCGCAACCCCCGCAAACCGTTCCAGATTCGTCCGTCCGGCAATACCACCTCAAGCCCGAGCGTCAGCTCACGCATGTTGCCGTAGCGCAGCACCGCCGTGCCGCCAGCGTTGGTCGCCAGATTGCCACCCACCGTGCAACTGCCCTCCGCCCCGAGCGATAGCGGGAACAAGCGCCCCGCCTGGCTGGCGGCCTCCTGGAGTTGCTGCAGGATCACCCCGGCCTCGACCGTGATGGTTTCATTGGCGAGGTCGATTTCACGGATACGCTTCATCCGGGTTAAAGACAGCACCACCTGCCTGCCGGAAGCATCCGGAATCGAGCCACCGCACAAACCGGTATTGCCGCCCTGGGGCACCAGCGCCACCCTGGCGTCGTGGCAAAGCTGCACCACTGCCGCGACCTCCTCGGTGGTCGCGGGCCTGACCACGAGCGCGGCCTGGCCTTGATAGGCGTTACGCCAGTCTGTCAGATAGCTGGCCATGAGCGCCGGATCCCGTACCACGCCCGCAGCGCCCACGACTTGCTCGATGCTGTGGATAAACTCAGGGCTCAACGCCATGGCGTGCTCCTCATTGACCTGATCACGGACGCCGCCCGATCTCGACCTGGTCCGCCGTCCACCCCGCCACCCGTTCGCTCAAGGACAATCCAAGGCCAGGCCGGGTCGGCACCAGCATTCTTCCGTCACGGGTTTCCATGCGTTCATTGAACAATGGCTCCAGCCATTCGAAATGTTCCACCCACGGCTCGCGGCTGTAAGTGGCGGCCAGATGGATGTGCAGTTCCATGGCAAAGTGCGGCGCGATCATCAGCCCTGCTTGTTCGGCTGCTGCCTGGACTTTCAGGTAAGGCGTGATGCCGCCGACACGCGGCGCATCAGGCATCAGGTAATCGGCAGCGCGCAACTTGATGAATTCCCAGTGCTCGGCAACGCTGGTGAGCATTTCGCCGGTGGCGATCGGCGTGTCGAATTGCTGCGCCAGCGCGGCGTGGCCTTCGGCGTCATAACAATCCAGCGGCTCCTCGATCCAGACCAGGTTGTATTCTTCCAACTGACGGCACATGCGCTGGGCGGTGGGTCGGTCCCATTGCTGATTGGCATCGACCATCAAGGGGAAGCTATCCCCCAGGTGTTTGCGAATGGTGCTGACCCGGTGCAGATCCAGCGCCTGGTCAGGCTGGCCGACTTTGAGCTTGATCCCGCCGATACCCTTTTCCCGGGAGCTGTCAGTATTGGTCATCAATTGATCAAGCGGCGTGTGCAGGAATCCCCCCGACGTGTTGTAGCACTGGACGGAATCGCGATGAGCGCCCAGCAAACGCGCCAGGGAAAGATTGGCCCGCTTGGCTTTCAAGTCCCAGAGGGCGACATCGAATGCACCGATCGCCTGGGTCGCCAAGCCGCTGCGCCCCACCGAGGCGCCGGCCCAGCAGAGCTTGTCCCACAACTTGGAAATGTCGCTGGGGTTTTCGTCGATGAGGCTGGGGGCGAGTTCCCTGGCGTGGGCAAACTGCCCAGGGCCGCCGGCGCGCTTCGAATAGCTGAACCCCAGGCCTCGGTGGCCGTCCCTGGTTTCGATTTCGACGAACAGCATGGCGATTTCGGTCATTGGTTTTTGCCGACCGGTCAGCACCTTGGCGTCGCTGATGGGGTTGGCCAGCGGCAGGAATACCGAGGCCACGCGCACCCAGGCAATGCGGTCGTCATCGGCGGAAGACAGTTGAGGCGTGTCTTGCATGGCTATGCTCCGAACGTTTGGGTTCGGCTGCCGCAACACTGCGTCGTGTTACAGCAGCGAATGCAATGGGCTAGCTGCGCATCAATTCAATGGCCGCACTTTTGCGGTTGCGAATGACCGTCACCAGGTGCCAGGAGATGGACGCGGCGGCCAGGATGAGGAAGCCCGCCGAGATGGGATTGGTCAGGAAGCCGCCGAAATTGCCATCGGACAGCATCAAGCCGCGACGCAAGTTGGTTTCAGCCATCGGACCGAGGATGAAACCGATGATGAACGGTGCAATCGGCAAACCGGCCTTGACGAACCCATACCCCAGCAAGCCAAACAGCAACACCGCCCAGACGTCGAAGATCCGGCTGTTCAAGCCAAAGGCGCCGACGACGCAAAGCACCAGGATGATCGGCAGCAGAATGTGCTTGGGCACCGCCAACAACTTGATGAACATGCGCAGGCCGTAGAATTCCAGTACCAGCATCAGCACGGAAGCGAGGATCAGCGCGGCGAAGATCGTATAGACCAACGGTGCCTGGCTGATGAACAGCAACGGTCCGGGCTGGATGCCGTGGATCATGAAACCACCGAGCATGACCGCCGTGGTGGTATCGCCGGGAATGCCGAGCGTCAGCAGGGGAATCATCGCGCCGCCGATGCCGGCGTTGTTTGCCGTCTCGCTGGCGACCACGCCGTCAATCTTGCCCTTGCCGAACTCCTCCGGTGTCTTCGAGCGTTTCTTCGCCACGATGTAGGAGACGATATTCGACGTACCGGCACCGATGCCAGGCAAGATGCCGATGCCCAGGCCGATCAGGGATGAACGGGTCGCATTGGGCAACTGGCCGACAAATTCCTTCATCGAAAAGCCAAAACCCTTCACGCCCTTCATGCTGACGTGCTGTGGCTTGGCCCGGTGGCTCAGGCGTGCGCTTTCGGCGAACTTCAGCACCTCGGCAACCGCGAACATACCGATCATGACCGTGAGCATGGCGAAGCCGCCATTGAGGCTCGGCAGGTCAAAGGTAAACCGGCGGATCGCCTCGACCGGGGCGATCCCCACCGTGGAAAACGCAAAGCCCAAGGCACCGGCAAACAAGCCTTTGACCAGCGAGCCGGTGGACAACGTGGCGATCAATGTCAGCGAAAAGATCGCGATGGAAAAATATTCGTGCGGGCCAAAGCTCAGGGCCAGTTCCGCCAGGATCGGAGCGATGAACATCAGCGCGGCGATACTGAAGATCGTGCCGAGAAACGAGAACACCACGCCAATCCCAAGGGCCTTCACGCCATGGCCTTGTTTCATCAGCGGCCAGCCATCGAACGTCGTCGCGATGGAGGCCGGCGTTCCCGGTATGTTGAGCAATATCGCCGATATCAGCCCTCCCGAGGTGGCGCCAACGAAAAGCGCCACCAGCAGCGCCAGGCCAGTACCAGGCCCCATCGAGTAAGTCAGCGGGAGAAACAGAGCGATCGCCATCGTGGCCGAAAGTCCGGGGATCGCACCGAAGATAATTCCTACCACCACGCCGAGGGTGATTATCAGGAAAGCGTAGGGTGTAAGTACGGCTGCGAAGCCTGTTTGCATGAGTTCAATCATGGCCGTCCCCTAGAAATCCAATAGGCCGACCGGCAGAAGCAAGTCGAAGCCATGGCGAAAGATGTAAAAGATCAGAACAGCCGAAACGACCGCGATCAGCACGTATTGCAGGTGCTTGACCTTTTCGTCCGCCGGGGTCAATACGATGAACTGGGCATAGAGATAAAGCACGGTCGTGATCACGAAACCCAGCGGCTGCATCAGCGCCGTGTAAAGCAGCACCAATGCCATGGATTTGATGACGGTTGGGTAATCGATCGCCTCGGGCTTTTCCACAGGCTCGGCACTTTTATCCGGCAGCTTGCGCCACACCCACAATTGCAACGCGCCCAACAGGCACAACGCGACGGCGAGTACCCAAGGGACAAACGCGGCATCGATCGTGCCGCGACGCGGCAGATTCATGGTCAAAACCAGGTAAGCGATGCCAGCGCCGAGCATCGCCAGGCCGGCGATCAGCTCGTTTCTTTTATAGGAATCCATACAGGCTCCTCTCGCAGGGAAGGACTGGTTCTCGGGTGTTGGCCAACGCGGTTCACACCCGAGCCGTTACGCAAAATTATTTCGCTTTACGCATCTCGTCCTTGAACTGCATGAAGCTGTCGCGGGTTTTATTCAATGTGGCGACAGCTTCTTCGGGGCCCTGGAAGCTGACCGGCTGCTTGAAGGACTTCTTCAGCTCCTCGGCATATTCCGGCTCTTCGGTGATTTTTTTCATGGTGTCGGCCATTTTCTTGACGATGGCCGGGTCGGTGCCTTTCGGGAAGGCGACGACGTAAGGCTTGTCCAGGACCAGGTCCACGCCTTGTTCCTTGAAGGTCTTGACGTCCCCCAGCAGCGCGTTGCGCTCAGCATTGGGCTGGCCCAGGGCAGTCATCTTGCCGCTGGAAATGTAATCCTGGACCGAGCCATAGCTGATGGCGCCGAGGTCGATGCGCTTGCCGAGCAAGGCGACGATTTTTTCCGAGACGGTGCCGCTGTCGACCATTTTCAGTTTCACCCCGGCGAGCTTCTCGAACATCAAGCCTTGCAGGTGCGAGAAGTTGCCCATCTCGGTGCCGTAAGTGATGGTGCCGGGCTTGACCTTGGCTTTTTCAATCAGTTGGTCAAGGCTGTCGATGCCCGAGCTTTTCGCCGAGACGAACACCGCCCCTTTGTCGACGCCAGCGATGCAGGAAATATCGTACGCATCAAAGCGGTCCTCCGACAGCCCTGCGACTTCGTTGACGATCAACTGGCCGGTGTGCGTGAAGAGGATGGTATTGCCATCCGGCGCTGCGCTCTTGACCGCATCGGCGGCAATCGTCCCGCCCCCGCCGGCCATGTTGGTGACAACCATGGTCTTGCCAGTGACCTTGGTGAAGTACTTGGCCATCATCCGTGCGTTGAAATCGGTGTCACCACCGGCATTGGCGATCACCACGACCTGTACCGGACGGCTGGGCCAATCGCTGGCGTCGGCAGCCATCGCGGTACCAGCGGTCAAGCTCAGAAACGAGGCGATCAAAGAGGCGCAGAGTGTTTTCTTCATTATTGTTCTCCGGGTGCTGCCATTCATTGTGGGATTGAGGTTGAGCGAGAAACGCACACGCCCAGCGCTGATGCCTGGCGGGAAGGCAAGACTGCCTGGACGTTGAGATCGGGGAATTCGATTGCACTGGCGAGTGCGAAAAGAGCTTTTCGGAAAGGTAACTGGCGCACGGCGATAACGCGTGGGACCGATGGATTGCAAGTTCGCTGGGCGGCAAATGTAGAAAACATGGTTGCGCCTTTCGTTTTTATTATTTTGATGTCATACGTTGTCGTATGACTGGATATCACCACCTATGCTGCACGTTGTCAACGCAGTTGTTCAGGGGCTTAGCTTGAATACGACGAACAGGGCGGATGACTCCGATGTGGTCGAATCGCTTTCCCCGCATGAATCCGGATTGATATTTAGTTGCCCCCAATAAAAAAACCCCCTGAATTTCAGGGGGTTGGTCTTTTCTTATCGGATCAGAGCCGACCGGCCGACCCCTTTACCCGCGCTCCAGCCTTACTCGACCGTGACCGATTTCGCCAGGTTACGCGGCTGGTCCACATCAGTGCCCTTGAGCACTGCCACGTAATACGACAACAACTGCAGCGGAATCGTGTAGAGAATCGGCGAAAGGATGTCGTGGATGTGCGGCATATGCACCACGTGGGTGCCCTCGCCGTTGGTCATGCCAGCCTTCTCATCGGCGAAGACAATCAACTGGCCACCACGGGCGCGTACTTCCTGCAGGTTGGACTTGAGCTTTTCCAGCAGTTCGTTGTTCGGCGCCACGGTGACCACTGGCATGTCGTTATCCACAAGCGCCAGCGGGCCATGCTTGAGTTCGCCGGCCGGGTAGGCTTCGGCGTGGATGTAGGAAATCTCTTTGAGCTTCAAGGCTCCTTCCATCGCCACTGGGAATTGCGCACCACGGCCCAGGAACAGGGTGTGATTCTTCTCGGCAAACAGCTCGGCGATTTTTTCCACGGTGCTGTCCATTGCCAAGGCCTCCCCCAGGCGGGCCGGCAGGCGGCGCAGTTCTTCGACCAGCTTGGCCTCGACGCCCTGTTGGAGCGTGCCGCGTACCTGGCCCAGGGACAGGGTCAACAGCAGCAGGCCGACCAGTTGGGTGGTGAACGCTTTGGTCGACGCCACGCCGATCTCGCGACCGGCCTGGGTCAGCAGGGTCAGGTCGGATTCGCGCACCAGCGAGCTGATGCCGACGTTGCAGATCGCCAGACTGGCGAGGAAGCCCAGTTCCTTGGCGTTACGCAGCGCTGCCAGGGTATCGGCGGTTTCGCCGGACTGGGAAATGGTCACGAACAGAGTGTCTGGCTGCACGACCACCTTGCGATAGCGGAACTCGCTGGCGACTTCAACCTGGCAAGGGATACCCGCCAGCTCCTCAAGCCAGTAACGGGCGACCATGCCGGCGTGATAGCTGGTGCCGCACGCCACGATCTGCACGTTGCGCACCTTGGCGAACAGCTCGGCGGCCTGCGGACCAAAGGCCTGGACCAGCACCTGCTCGTGACTCAGGCGGCCTTCAAGGGTGCGCTGCACGACGGCCGGTTGCTCGTGGATTTCCTTGAGCATGTAATGGCGGAACTCACCTTTGTCGGCTGCTTCGGCACCGTCGCGGTACTGGACGACCTCGCGCTCGACTTCCTTACCCTCAAGGTTCCAGATCTGCACGCTATCGCGGTGAATCTCGGCAATATCGCCCTCTTCCAGGTACATGAAGCGGTCAGTCACCTGACGCAGCGCCAATTGGTCGGATGCCAGGAAATTTTCCCCCAGGCCCAGGCCGATCACCAGCGGGCTGCCACTGCGGGCCGCCACCAGGCGATCCGGTTGTTTCGCGCTGATGACCGCCAGGCCATAAGCGCCATGCAGTTCCTTGACCGTGGCCTTGAGCGCTACGGTCAGGTCCGCCAGGTCCTTGAGTTTGTGGGTGAGCAAATGGGCAATGACTTCGGTGTCGGTGTCCGAAGTAAAGACATAACCAAGCGCCTTCAGCTGTTCGCGCAACGCCTCATAGTTTTCGATGATGCCGTTGTGCACCACGGCCAGGTCGCCGGAGAAGTGCGGATGGGCGTTACGCTCGCACGGCGCACCATGGGTGGCCCAACGGGTATGGGCGATGCCCAGGCGACCGATCAGCGGCTCGGCATCCAAGGCCCGTTCCAGTTCACTGACCTTGCCCGGACGCCGCATGCGCTCAAGCTTCTCGTCGTTGGTGAAGACCGCCACGCCAGCACTGTCGTAGCCGCGATATTCCAGACGCTTGAGGCCTTCAAGCAAAATGGCCGTGATGTTGCGCTCAGCAACGGCGCCGACAATTCCACACATGTTATTTCTCCTGGCTGACAGGTGCGCAGATCAGATTGATGCCGCGGGCCTGAATCTGGTCGCGTGCCTCCACGGGCAGGCGATCATCGGTAATGAGGGTATGGACGCTGCTCCACGGCAGTTCCAGATTGGGGATCTTGCGGCCGATCTTGTCGGCCTCCACCATCACGATCACTTCGCGCGCAACCTCGGCCATCACACGGCTCAGGCCCAACAGTTCGTTGAAGGTGGTGGTACCTCGAACCAGATCGATGCCGTCGGCGCCGATGAACAGCTGGTCGAAGTCATAGGAGCGCAGCACCTGCTCGGCGACCTGGCCCTGGAACGACTCGGAGTGAGGGTCCCAGGTACCGCCGGTCATCAACAGCACGGGCTCATGCTCCAGTTCGCTCAGCGCATTGGCCACGTGCAGGGAATTGGTCATGACCACCAGCCCCGGTTGCTGGCCGAGTTCGGGAATCATAGCCGCCGTGGTACTGCCGCTGTCGATGATGATGCGCGCATGCTCACGGATCCGCTTCACGGCGGCTCGGGCGATGGCCTGTTTGTATTTGGAAACGCTTTGTCCACTGTCGGCGACCAGTTCCTGCGGCATCGGCACCGCGCCACCGTAGCGGCGCAGCAACAGGCCATTGGTTTCCAACGCGGCGAGATCCTTGCGAATCGTAACTTCCGAGGTTTCGAAGCGCTTGGCCAGCTCATCCACGCTCACCTCGCCCTGCTCCTGGAGCAAAGCGAGAATATTGTGGCGGCGTTGTGGTGTATTGCGCTTGGACATGGCCGCTTAAGTTTCGATTCGAAAGATAACGTAAGCAATCAAAACCTATTGAGGCGATATCGTCAAGACGCCGATAGAAAAATTCAGAAATCCCCTAATAAACATGTGGGAGCGAGCCTGCTCGCGAAAGCGGTGAGCCAGTAAAGCAGTATTTGTCTGACACACCGTGTTCGCGAGCAGCCCCGCTCCCACAGAATGGACTGTGGATAACTTTTACGATTTCTTGATTTTCTCTGGTCGCTTCCAGCCGTCGATGTTGCGCTGGCGGGCGCGTCCAACTGCCAATTGGCCGTTATCCACATTCTGGGTCAGGGTAGACCCGGCGGCAGTAGTTGCACCATTGGAGATATCCACAGGCGCTACCAAGGAGTTGTTGGAACCGATAAAAACATCTTCGCCTAGAACGGTTTTCCACTTGTTGGCGCCATCGTAGTTGCAGGTGATGGTTCCCGCGCCGATATTGGTGCGCGCGCCGATCTCAGCGTCGCCCAGGTACGTCAGGTGCCCGGCCTTGGCGCCTTCGCCCATATGGGCATTCTTCAACTCGACAAAGTTACCCACATGAGCGCGGGCTTCCAGCACCGTGCCCGGGCGCAGGCGAGCAAACGGGCCGGCGTCGCTGCCCTCGCCCATCACCGCGCCGTCGAGATGACTGTTGGCTTTAATCACCACGCCTTTGCGCAGGGTGCTGTCCTTGATGACGCAGTTCGGGCCAATGACCACGTCGTCTTCGATGACGACTTTGCCTTCGAGGATGACGTTTATGTCGATGACTACGTCGCGGCCGACGCTGACTTCACCACGGACGTCAAAACGGGCCGGGTCGCGCAGGGTCACGCCTTGGGCCATCAAGCGGCGGGCGGTGCGCAGCTGGTAATGGCGTTCGAGTTCGGCCAGTTGCCGGCGATCGTTGGCGCCCTGCACTTCCATCGCGTCCAGGGGCTGTTCGGTGGCGACCACCAGTCCATCGGCAACGGCCATGGCGATCACGTCGGTGAGGTAATACTCGCCTTGGGCGTTGTGGTTGGACAAGCGGCTCATCCAATCCCCCAGGCGCTCGGCGGGAACGGCAAGAATCCCGGTGTTGCCTTCAGTGATCGCGCGCTGGGCTTCATTGGCATCTTTCTGCTCGACGATGGCAGTCACCTGGCCTTCGGCGTTGCGTACGATGCGGCCGTAGCCGGTCGGGTCATCCAACTCGACGGTGAGCAGGCCCAATTGCTGCGGCCCGACATGCTTGAGCAGGCGTTGCAGCGTATCGACTTCGATCAGCGGCACATCGCCGTAGAGAATCAACACGGTATCGGCGGTGATGAATGGCACGGCCTGGGCCACTGCGTGACCTGTACCGAGTTGCTTGTCCTGCAGCACGAAATTCAGGTCATCCGCCGCCAGGCGCTCACGTACCGCATCGGCACCGTGGCCGATCACCACATGGATGCGCTGTGGATCAAGTTGTCGCGCGCTGTGGATAACATGGCCGAGCATGGAGTTGCCGGCTACCGGGTGCAGCACCTTGGGCAGCGCCGAGCGCATGCGAGTGCCTTGACCGGCGGCAAGAATAACAATTTCGAGAGACATGACTGGCTACCAATCCTGGGTGGTCAGCGGCTGCGACCAGATGATGATGATGTCGGGAAAAGAAAAAAGGGTAGCCGAGGCTACCCTTTTTAATCAATCGCACACGAAGCGGACGGCTTAGCCGCCGAACTTCTTGCGGATCTGCTGGACGGTGCGCAGCTGGGCTGCAGCCTCGGCCAGACGTGCAGCAGCAGAACCGTAGTCGAAGTCTGCGCCTTTTTCGTTCAGGGCCTTCTCGGCAGCCTTGACGGCTTCCTGAGCGGAGGCTTCGTCCAGGTCGGCAGCACGTTGCACGGTGTCGGCAAGGACCTTGACCATGTTCGGCTGAACCTCGAGGAAACCACCGGAGATGTAGAACACCTCCTTGTCCCCGCCCTGCTTGGTCAGAGTAATCGGACCTGGCTTCAAGCTGGTGATCAGCGGTGCGTGGCCCATGGTGATACCAAGATCACCCAGATCACCGTGCGCAACCACAAACTCGACCAGACCGGAGAAGATTTCCCCTTCCGCACTGACGATATCGCAATGGACTGTCATAGCCATCTGATTGCCTCAACCTAAATTAGCGCCCGTTGCCGGGCGCCGGGATTACAGTTTCTTGGCTTTCTCGATCGCTTCTTCGATGCCGCCGACCATGTAGAACGCTTGTTCTGGCAGGTGGTCGTAGTCACCGTTGAGGATGCCTTTGAAGCCAGCAATGGTGTCCTTCAGGGAAACATATTTACCCGAGGCACCGGTGAAGACTTCAGCCACGAAGAACGGCTGCGACAAGAAGCGCTGGATCTTACGAGCACGGTTTACCAACTGCTTGTCGGCTTCCGACAGCTCGTCCATACCCAGGATCGCGATGATGTCCTTCAGTTCCTTGTAACGCTGCAGCACGTACTGGACGCCGCGAGCGGTGTCGTAGTGCTCCTGGCCGATCACGTTCGGGTCCAGTTGGCGCGAAGTCGAGTCCAGTGGGTCTACCGCTGGGTAGATACCCAGGGAAGCGATGTCACGGGACAGAACGACGGTGGCGTCCAAGTGGGCGAAGGTGGTCGCTGGCGACGGGTCGGTCAAGTCGTCCGCCGGTACGTATACCGCCTGGATCGAGGTGATCGAGCCTTGCTTGGTCGAAGTGATGCGCTCTTGCAGCACGCCCATCTCTTCAGCCAGGGTCGGCTGGTAACCTACTGCCGAAGGCATACGGCCCAGCAGTGCGGATACTTCAGTACCGGCCAGGGTGTAACGGTAGATGTTGTCGACGAACAGCAGAACGTCGTTACCTTCGTCACGGAACTTCTCGGCCATGGTCAGGCCGGTCAGGGCTACGCGCAGACGGTTTCCCGGCGGCTCGTTCATCTGGCCGTAGACCAGTGCCACTTTGTCCAGAACGTTGGAATCCTTCATCTCGTGGTAGAAGTCGTTACCCTCACGAGTACGCTCACCCACACCGGCGAACACGGAATAACCGCTGTGCTCGATGGCGATGTTACGGATCAGTTCCATCATGTTTACGGTCTTGCCTACACCGGCACCACCGAACAGACCGACTTTACCGCCCTTGGCGAACGGGCAGACCAGGTCGATAACCTTGATGCCAGTTTCCAGGAGCTCGTTGCCACCCGCTTGCTCAGCGAAGGTTGGCGCAGGACGGTGAATGCCCCAGCGCTCTTCGGTGTCGATCGGGCCAGCTTCGTCGATCGGGTTGCCCAGTACGTCCATGATCCGGCCCAGAGTCGCTTTACCGACCGGTACGGAGATGGCTGCGCCAGTGTTGTTGACGTCCAGACCGCGCTTCAAGCCTTCGGTGGAGCCCATCGCAATGGTACGAACCACGCCGTCGCCCAGCTGCTGCTGAACTTCCAGGGTGGTTTCGGCGCCTTGAACCTTCAAGGCGTCGTAGATGCTCGGTACGCTGTCGCGTGGGAATTCCACGTCGATAACGGCGCCGATGATTTGAACGATACGTCCGCTACTCATAGCTGGATCCTCTGAATATTTGAACCGTTAAACCGCGGCAGCGCCGCCGACGATTTCCGAGATCTCTTGGGTGATCGCAGCCTGACGCGCCTTGTTGTAGATCAGCTGCAAATCGCTGATCAGATCACCGGCGTTGTCGGTAGCGTTCTTCATCGCGATCATCCGCGCCGCTTGTTCAGCTGCGTTGTTCTCGACCACCGCCTGGTACACCTGCGACTCCACGTAGCGGACCATCAAGCCGTCGAGCAGCTCCTTGGCATCCGGTTCGTAGAGATAGTCCCAGTGGTGCTTGAGTTCCTGTTCCGGGGTCGCCACCAGTGGAATCAACTGCTCCACGGTCGGCTGTTGCGTCATGGTGTTGATGAACTTGTTGGATACCACGGACAGGCGGTCGATCCGGCCTTCCAGGTAAGCATCCAGCATCACCTTGACGCTGCCGATCAGGTCATTGATCGACGGTTCTTCACCCAGGTGGCTGATAGCAGCGACGACGTTACCGCCGAAGTTGCGGAAGAAAGCCGCACCCTTGCTACCGACCACGCACAGATCGATCTCGACGCCTTGTTCGCGGTTTACCGCCATGTCCTTGACCAGGGCCTTGAACAGGTTGGTGTTCAAGCCACCGCACAGACCACGGTCACTGCTCACCACAACGTAACCGACGCGCTTGATGGCGCGCTCGATCATGAACGGGTGGCGATACTCCGGGTTGGCGTTGGCCAGATGACCAATCACCTGGCGGATGCGCTCCGCATAAGGACGGCTAGCAGCCATGCGCATTTGTGCCTTGCGCATTTTGCTGACCGCCACTTTTTCCATGGCGCTGGTAATCTTTTGCGTGCTTTTGATGCTCGCAATCTTACTGCGAATCTCTTTTGCGCCTGCCATGTAACACCTATCAGGTTAGCAAGCGGGAGCCTTGCGGCTCCCGCTGCGGCTTACCAGGTTTGGGTGGCCTTGAACTTCTCGATACCGGCTTTGAGGCCAGCGTCGATTTCGTCATTGAAGTCACCCTTCACGTTGATCTTGGCCATCAAATCGGCGTGATCGCGGTTGAAGTAAGCAATCAGCGCTTGCTCGAAGCTGCCGACTTTGGCGATTTCAATGTCAGTCAGGAACCCACGCTCAGCGGCATACAGCGACAGCGACATGTCAGCGATCGACATTGGCGCGTATTGCTTCTGCTTCATCAGCTCGGTTACGCGCTGACCATGCTCAAGTTGCTTACGGGTCGCTTCGTCCAGGTCAGAAGCGAACTGGGCGAATGCCGCCAGTTCACGGTACTGAGCCAGGGCGGTACGGATACCACCGGAGAGCTTCTTGATGATCTTGGTCTGAGCGGCACCACCTACACGGGATACCGAAACACCGGCGTTCACAGCAGGACGGATGCCCGAGTTGAACATGGCCGATTCCAGGAAGATCTGACCGTCGGTGATGGAAATCACGTTGGTCGGAACGAACGCGGAAACGTCGCCAGCCTGGGTTTCGATGATCGGCAGGGCAGTCAGGGAACCGGTCTTGCCAGTCACTGCGCCGTTGGTGAACTTCTCTACGTATTCTTCCGAAACGCGCGATGCGCGCTCCAGCAGACGGGAGTGGAGATAGAACACGTCGCCTGGGTAGGCTTCACGGCCTGGTGGACGGCGCAGCAGCAGGGAAATCTGGCGGTAAGCCACTGCTTGCTTGGACAGATCGTCATAAACGATCAGCGCGTCTTCACCGCGGTCGCGGAAGTATTCGCCCATGGTGCAACCGGAGTACGGTGCCAGGAATTGCAGCGCGGCCGATTCAGAGGCGCTGGCGGCAACGATGATGGTGTTGGCCAGTGCACCGTTTTCTTCCAGCTTGCGAACCACGTTGGCGATGGTCGATTGCTTCTGACCGATTGCCACGTAGACGCAGAAAATGCCGCTGTCTTTCTGGTTGATGATCGCGTCGATCGCCAGAGCGGTTTTACCGATCTGACGGTCACCGATGATCAGCTCACGCTGGCCACGGCCGACCGGGATCATGGCATCGACAGCCTTGTAGCCAGTCTGTACAGGCTGGTCTACCGACTTACGCCAGATCACGCCAGGAGCAACTTTCTCGACCGCATCGGTCTCGGTGTTGTTCAGCGGACCTTTGCCGTCGACAGGGTTACCCAGTGCGTCGACTACGCGACCCAGCAGTTCCTTACCGACTGGAACCTCGAGGATGCGGCCGGTGCACTTGGCGCTCATGCCTTCAGCCAGCGTCGTGTACGCGCCCAATACCACGGCACCTACAGAGTCTTGCTCCAGGTTGAGGGCCATACCGTAGACGCCGCCCGGAAACTCGATCATCTCGCCGTACATGACGTCGGCCAGACCGTGAATCCGCACGATGCCGTCAGATACGCTGACGACAGTGCCTTCGTTACGGGCTTGGGAGGTCACATCGAGCTTGTCGATGCGGCCCTTGATAATTTCACTTATTTCGGAAGGATTGAGTTGCTGCATTGCTCTGCTGCCCCTTCAAACTCAAGATTTCAATGCTTCGGCAAGTTTCGCGATTTTGCCGCGAATCGAGCCATCGATAACCAGGTCGCCGGCGCGGATGACAACGCCCCCTATCAGGGATTTGTCTTCCTCGACTTGCAGGCGCACTTCCCGGTTGAGTCGTGCACTGAGAACCTTGGCGAGTTTGTCTTGCTGTTCTTGGTTCAATGCGAAAGCACTGGTCACTTCCACGTCTACCGATTTCTCTTGCTCGGCCTTGTACAGGTCGAAAAGAGCGGCGATCTCCGGCAGAAGCGGGAGACGGTCGTTTTCGGCTACAACGTGGATGAAATTCTGTGCCTTGGCATCGAACTTTTCGCCGCACACGTCAATGAACGTGGCGGCCTTTTCTGCGCTCGTCAGTCGCGGGGCCTTGAGCACGCGCTGCATGGTGTCGTCTTGCGACACCGCTGCTGCCAGGCCGAGCATGGCTGACCAATTGGCCAGTTGCTGGTGGGCCTGAGCGTGCTCGAAGGCCGCCTTAGCGTAAGGTCGGGCCAACGTGGTCAGTTCTGCCATGATCGCCCTCGCTTAGATTTCAGCAGCCAGTTTGTTTACCAGCTCTGCGTGCGCGTTTTGATCGATTGTGGCACCCAGGATCTTCGAAGCACCGCCAACGGCCAGGGCACCCACTTGGGCACGCAGCGCGTCTTTGACACTGTTGAGTTCCTGTTCGATCTCGGCTTGAGCCTGAGCCTTCACACGGTCAGCTTCGACGCGAGCCTGTTCACGGGCTTCGTCGACAATCTGCGTACCGCGTTTCTTGGCTTGCTCGATGATTTCAGCTGCCTGAGCTTTCGCTTCGCGCAGTTGCTGACCCACTTTCTCATGGGCCAACTCCAGGTCGCGAGCTGCTCGGCTGGCAGCGTCCAGACCATCAGCGATCTTCTTTTGACGTTCGTGCAATGCCGCAATGACCGGAGGCCATACGAACTTCATGCAGAACAGTACAAAAATCAGGAACGCAACGGACTGGCCAATCAGGGTCGCATTAATGTTCACGCCAACACCTCGCAGTTACGTTGTCCATCACACCAGATTACTCGGAAGATCCGAATAATCAGCCAGCGATCTGACCAACGAACGGGTTCGCAAAGGTGAAGAACAGAGCGATACCAACACCGATCATGGTTACGGCGTCGAGCAGACCGGCAACGATGAACATTTTCACTTGCAGCATCGGAACCATTTCCGGTTGACGCGCAGCGCCTTCCAGGAATTTGCCGCCCAGCAGGCCGAAACCAATTGCGGTACCCAGTGCGCCCAGGCCGATCAACAGTGCAACAGCGATAGCGGTTAGACCAACTACAGTTTCCATCTTTCCTCCCGACTTTTACGTCGTATGGTTTAGGTTTTTTAGATTAAAGCGGTAAAACAAATCGTTTCATCAAGCCCGTTCGGGCCCCTTCCCGTTTGACCGGGAAGGACATCAGACTAGTCGAGACTGGCCTTAATGGTTTTCTTCGTGCGCCATCGACAGATAGACGATGGTCAGCATCATGAAGATGAACGCCTGCAAGGTGATGATCAGGATGTGGAACACTGCCCACGCCCATTGCAGCACCACGCCCAGGCCACTGAGCCAGAGCAGGCCGCTGCCGAACATCACAGCGATCAGGATGAACACCAGCTCGCCGGCATACATGTTGCCGAACAGACGCAGGGCCAGAGAGATTGGCTTGGCGATCAGGGTCACGAATTCCAGAAGGAAGTTCACCGGGATCAGCAGTGCCTGAACAAGGATGTTCTTGCTGCCGAACGGATGCAGGGTCAGTTCGCCGATGAAACCGCCGATGCCCTTGACCTTGATGCTGTAGAAAATGATCAGTGCGAACACCGAGAACGCCATGCCCAGGGTCGCGTTCGGGTCGGTGGTCGACACGGCGCGGAACGGGATATGGGCATCGCCGGAGATCAGGATGGCCAGTTGAGGAATCCAGTCGACCGGTACCAGGTCGATGGCGTTCATCAGGAACACCCAGACGAAGATGGTCAGTGCCAGCGGTGCGATCACCGGGCTACGGCCATGGAAGCTGTCTTTCACGCTGCCATCGACGAATTCGACCAGTACTTCAACGAAGTTCTGCAGTGCACCAGGCTGACCGGAAGTCGCTTTTTTTGCCGCCATGCGGAAAAGAAAAACGAAGATCAGACCCAACGCGACCGACCAGCCGAGGGTATCGACGTGGAAGGCCCAGAAGCCCATTTCTTTAGCTTCTGCTGCGGTGTGAGCAAAGCCCCAGCTGCCATTGGGTAGCTGACCGAAGGTCAGGTTCTGCAAGTGGTGCTGGATATAGCCCGAAGCGGTTGTCTCTGCCATGGTTGCCTCAAACGCCCTAAGGTCTCGAAAGTCTTGTTCTCATTAGCAGGGGAGCGAACCAGCTGACCATCTGGGTCAGCAGGAACACGCCGAATACAGCCAGCGGCGCCAATGGCTTCACACCTGCGAACGTCAGTGCAAACAGCACTGCCGTCAAAATCAGTTTCCCCGCCTCGCCGGCATAAAAAGACCGGACGATGGCTTGGGCTGCTCGGGCGCCGGAAAACCGAAATGCCCTGTGAGCGAAGTAAATATTGGGAAGCAAGGCTATCAGGCCTCCGCAAAGACCCGAGTATCCGGCGACGACTCCTTTCCATTGCCAGAGCGCCAACGCGGCGATCAGTACAACGACGAACTGGGTCAATAACACCGGGAAAACAGCCAGACGATGGAACGGCAAGCGGTTTGGCGTGCGTGTTTCCATCGCTTTTGCTCTCCAATGGTCGGCTGCCGGAATTCAATAACTTGGCATAATTTGTGCCGACAAAATGCGCGCAGAGTATAGGGGCGGTTCTGCCCCTATTCAACCTCAAGGTAGTGATTTCCGACTGCGCGCTACAAGGGCAATTGTTTCAGCGAATGTGCGCAAGAACACCTTGCAGCTCATCGAGGGAGTTATAACCGATCACCAGTTGCCCTTTGCCCTTCTTTCCGTGGCGAATCTGCACCGCAGAGCCCAGGCGCTCGGCCAGGCGCTGCTCCAGGCGAGCGATGTCCGGATCGGGTTTTGGTGCTTCGACAGGGGCGGGTTTGCCGCTCAGCCATTGACGAACCAGTGCCTCGGTTTGGCGCACGGTCAGGCCGCGTGCGACAACATGTCGCGCCCCTTCAACTTGTTGATTTTCCGGCAAACCGAGCAAAGCCCGGGCATGCCCCATCTCCAGGTCGCCGTGGGACAGCATGGTCTTGATGACTTCCGGCAAGGCGATCAGTCGCAGCAGGTTGGCCACGGTCACCCGGGACTTACCCACCGCTTCGGCGACCTGTTGCTGGGTCAGCTGGAACTCCTGCTGCAAACGCTGCAAGGCTACCGCTTCCTCGATCGGATTGAGGTCCTCGCGCTGGATGTTCTCGATCAGCGCCATGGCGATCGCGGTTTCATCCGGGACGTCGCGGACCATCGCCGGGATGGTTTCCTGGCCGGCTTGCTGGCTCGCGCGCCAGCGGCGTTCGCCGGCAATGATCTCGAACCGCCCATTGGCGATCGGGCGGACCACGATAGGCTGCATCACGCCCTGGGTCTTGATCGACTGGGACAGTTCTTCCAGCGCTTGCGGGTCCATGTCCCGACGCGGCTGGTATTTGCCACGCTGGATCAGGTCCAACGGCAAATGCTGCAATTCGCGCTGATCGACCTGGACTGCCTGTTCTTCCAGCGAACTGACAGTCGGACCGCTGAGCAGCGCATCCAGTCCACGTCCGAGACCTCGTTTCTTGACGGCCATGGGGTTTCCTTAAGTTGGCTGGGCTGCAGCGATGCGTGGCTGGCGGCGTTGACGGCGAACCATCTCGCCCGCCAGGGCCAGGTAGGCCAGCGCGCCACGCGATTGTTTGTCATAGGCCAGGGCCGGCATGCCGTAGCTCGGCGCTTCGGCCAGGCGGATGTTCCGCGGAATGACCGTATCGTAGAGCTGCTCGCCGAAATGCTCCTTGAGCTGGGCCGACACGTCGTTCATCAGGCTCAGGCGCGGGTCGTACATCGTGCGCAACAGGCCTTCGACTTTCAGCTCCGGATTCAGCAGTTCAGCGATGCGCTTGATGTTATCCACAAGGTCGCTCAACCCCTCGAGGGCGAAGTATTCACACTGCATGGGGATAATCACCCCATCGGCGGCAACCAACGCATTGAGGGTCAGCATCGACAGTGACGGTGGGCAGTCGATCAGGATGTAGTCGTAATTTTCACGAACCGGCGCCAACGCGCTGCGCAGGCGACTCTCCTTCATCTGCATTTCCAGCAGCACCACTTCTGCCGCCGTCAGGTCACGGTTGGCCGGCAGCAGTTGATAACCACCGTGCTCGGAGAAATGCATGGCCTGGCCCAGGTCGCATTCACCGATGAGCACGTCATAGATGGAGTTTTCCAGACCATGTTTATCCACACCGCTGCCCATGGTGGCGTTGCCCTGTGGATCGAGATCGATCAACAGCACCCGGCGCTTGGTCGCGACCAGGGATGCTGCGAGGTTGATGCAGGTGGTGGTCTTGCCCACACCACCTTTCTGGTTCGCTATCGCGAATACCTTAGCCATTCTTGCTTGTGTTCCCAATCATGCCGTGCGGCGCAGTATCAGCAGATGGCGTTGGCCTTGGCAACCGGGTACAGCCAAGGCGTGTTCGCTATCGAGGTGGAAGTCTGCCGGCAATGCTACCAGCTCATCGGCCGGATGAACGCCCTTCATTGCCAGCCAGCGCGTATTGGCATCGCCCAGGTGGCGAGTCCAGTTGCTGAAGTTATCCATGCTGCTGAACGCCCGGGAGATGATCCCATTGAACGGCTCGGCGGGCTGGAACGCTTCAACGCGGCTGTGGATAACTTGCAGGTTATCCAGTTTCAGTTCGAGTTTGACCTGGGTCAGGAAGCGGGTTTTCTTGCCGTTGCTGTCCAAACAGGTCACTTGTGAGTCGGGAAACAGGATTGCCAGCGGGATCCCCGGCATGCCGCCGCCACTGCCGACATCCAGCCAGCGACCGTTTTCGATGAAGGACATGGCACTGAGACTGTCGAGCAAGTGCCGCGAGACCATTTCATCCGGATCGCGCACGGCGGTCAGGTTGTAGGCCTTGTTCCATTTGATCAACAACGCCAGGTAACCCAGCAACTGCGCGTGCTGGGCTTCGGTGAGGCTGACGCCGAGCTGACGGGCACCTGTGGATAATTCTTCAGCGTGTTGCGAGGTGACCATCGAACTCAAGCGCTTTGCTCCAACTGGCGGCCCGCGCCGCGTTTTTTCAAATGAATCATCAACAGCGAAATCGCCGCCGGGGTGACGCCGGGGATACGCGACGCCTGGCCGAGGGTCTCGGGACGTGTCGCACCGAGCTTGCTCTGGATTTCTTTCGACAGACCCGAAATGTTCGTGTAGTCGATATCCACAGGCAGCCTGGTGTCTTCACTGGCGCGTAGACGGGCAATTTCGTCCTGCTGACGGTCGATGTAGCCGGCGTATTTGGTCTTGATCTCGACCTGTTCGGCCACCTGCGGATCTTCCGCGCCCTGGCCAGTGACTTCCACCAGACCGACGTAATCGATTTCCGGCCGGCTCAACAGGTTGAGCAAGTTGTATTCGTGCGTCAGCGGAGTGCCGAATTTCGCCGCGATGGCATCGCCCTGCTCGGTACCGGGACGAACCCAGGTGCTCTTCAGGCGCTGCTCTTCCAGCTCGATACTCTCGCGTTTCTTGCAGAACGCAGCCCAACGCACGTCATCCACCAGCCCCAGCTCGCGACCTTTCTCGGTCAGGCGCAGGTCGGCGTTGTCCTCACGCAGGATCAGGCGATATTCGGCGCGGGAGGTGAACATCCGATACGGTTCCTGGGTGCCCAGCGTGATCAGGTCGTCCACCAGCACACCGATGTACGCCTCATCGCGACGCGGGCACCAGCTGTCTTTGCCCTGGGCGCGCAATGCCGCGTTGGCTCCGGCCAACAATCCCTGGGCGCCGGCCTCTTCGTAACCGGTGGTGCCGTTGATTTGCCCGGCGAAGAACAGACCGCCGATAACCTTGGTTTCCAGGCTGTACTTCAGATCGCGCGGATCGAAGTAGTCGTACTCGATCGCATAACCCGGACGCACGATGTGAGCGTTCTCCATGCCACGGATCGACTGGACGATCTGCAACTGCACATCGAACGGCAGCGAGGTGGAGATCCCGTTCGGATAAAGCTCATGGGTCGTCAGGCCTTCGGGCTCGATGAACACCTGATGGCTTTCCTTGTCGGCAAAGCGATGGATCTTGTCTTCGATCGAGGGGCAATAACGCGGGCCGACGCCTTCGATTTCACCGGCAGCGGAATACATCGGCGAACGATCGAGGTTCGCCGCGATGATTTCGTGGGTGCGGGCATTGGTGTGGGTGATCCAGCAACTGACTTGCCGTGGATGCTGTTCCTTGTTGCCCATGAACGACATCACCGGGATCGGCGTATCGCCAGGCTGCTCGGTCATGACCGAGAAGTCCACGGACTTGCCGTCGATACGCGGTGGCGTACCGGTTTTCAGCCGACCAACGCGCAGCGGTAATTCACGCAGGCGTTGAGCCAGGGCAATTGAGGGCGGATCACCAGCGCGACCGCCGGAAAAGTTCTGCAACCCGATGTGGATAAGTCCACCGAGAAAGGTCCCGGTGGTCAGTACCACGGAATCGCCGAAGAAACGCAGGCCCATTTGCGTGATGACTCCGCGGACTTGGTCCTGCTCGACGATCAGATCATCAGCCGCCTGCTGAAATATCCACAGGTTCGGCTGGTTTTCCAGGATTTCACGGACAGCAGCCTTGTACAGGATTCGGTCGGCCTGGGCGCGAGTGGCGCGCACCGCTGGACCTTTGCGGCTGTTCAACACGCGAAACTGGATACCACCTTTGTCAGTGGCCATAGCCATCGCGCCGCCGAGGGCATCGATTTCCTTGACCAGGTGGCTTTTGCCGATACCACCAATGGCCGGGTTGCAGCTCATGGCGCCGAGGGTTTCCACGTTATGCGTCAGCAACAGGGTTTTTGCCCCCATGCGTGCTGATGCAAGTGCTGCCTCGGTACCGGCATGACCGCCGCCGATGACGATCACTTCAAAACGGGAAGGGAAATCCACCACGCACCTCGTGCCTGCTTAATTCAGGTAATTCGGAAATAGGTTTTGAGTCTGGCCCTGGGCGTTTTTCGCGCCAGGTCGGCAAGTATAGGGACTTCGTCCTTTCTAAAGAACCCTTTGCACAAAATTTAACCAGCTGTGGAGAACTCGCGGTTAAAAAAATAAAAAAGAAAGAAATTTATAGAATCTTTGTTTTTATGTTTATTCTTACTGAGCAACGTTTCTGTGGATAAGACGCTGTAGGCCTTTATATTCAAGCTGTACAGAGAATCAAAACCCTGTGCTCATCTGTCCATGAGAGCGTTGGATAACCGGTGTAAGCCTGTGGATGAATGGGACGGTTATCCACAGAGGCAGTTATATCCAGTTTTCAGGGCTGCTTATCAACCGACCTCAGCGGCAGTTATTCACAGGGCTTAATCCACAGGCGATAGCCCACGGCAAAGCCGCCGCAGGGGCAATCGTATTGAGAAGGAAGAGGGGGAACCGGGCTTGGTTGGCTGTCAGCAGCAGCCCGGTTGGACGGGATTGGCGTTATTTGCCGATGCAGAAGCTGGAGAAGATCCGCCCCAGCAAGTCATCGGAACTGAAGGCTCCGGTGATTTCACCCAGGGAATGCTGCGCCTGGCGCAGATCTTCGGCCAGCAACTCACCGGCGCCTGCCAGGGTCAGCTGCGCACGACCGTGCTCCAGGGCGGCGCTGGCGTGACGCAACGCTTCAAGATGCCGGCGGCGAGCGCTGAAGCTGCTTTCCGATGTCTGCTCATAGCCCATGCAGGCCTTGAGATGATCGCGCAGTAACTCCAGGCCTTCACCGCCCGCCTTCGCGCTCAGGCTGATAGTGACGTGGCCATCGTCGCTCACTTCGAGGGCTATCGCTTCGCCCGTCAGGTCTGCCTTGTTGCGAATCAAGGTGACTTTTGCCGGATCCGGACGAACCTCCAGGAATTCAGGCCACAAAGCGAAAGGATCGCTTGCTTCTGGCGCAGTGGCATCCACTACCAGCAACACACGATCAGCCTCGCCAATAGCCTTGAGGGCCCGCTCCACGCCGATTTTCTCGACCTGGTCGTCGGTATCGCGCAGGCCAGCGGTGTCCACGACGTGCAGCGGCATGCCGTCGATGTGGATATGTTCACGCAGGATATCCCGGGTGGTGCCGGCAATCTCGGTAACGATGGCAGCCTCGCGCCCGGCCAGGGCGTTCAAGAGGCTGGACTTACCGGCGTTGGGGCGGCCGGCAATGACCACAGTCATACCGTCGCGCAACAAAGCCCCCTGCCCGGCTTCCCTCAAGACTGTGGATAATTCATCGCGCACCTTGTCGAGCATGCTCAACACGTGGCCATCGGCAAGAAAATCGATTTCCTCTTCGGGGAAATCGATGGCCGCCTCGACGTAGATCCGCAGACCGATCAGTTGTTCGGTTAGGTTATGCACACGCTGTGAAAACGCTCCCTGTAATGACCGTAACGCGTTGCGTGCAGCCTGTGCGGAACTGGCTTCGATCAGATCGGCAATCGCCTCGGCCTGAGCCAGATCAAGCTTGTCATTGAGAAAGGCCCGCTCGCTGAACTCACCCGGCCGGGCCAGGCGGCAACCTAACTCGAGGCAACGCTGGAGCAGCATGTCCAGGACGATTGGGCCACCATGCCCCTGCAGTTCCAGCACATCCTCGCCGGTGAAAGAGTTCGGCCCAGGGAAATACAAGGCCAGGCCTTCATCCAGGACATGTTTGTCAGCGTCAAGAAAAGGTCCGTAGTGAGCGAAGCGCGGTTTCAGTTCGCGGCCGCTGATAGCCTTGGCCGCTACGCCAGCCAAAGGCCCCGAAATACGGACGATGCCGACCCCGCCGCGACCTTGGGCGGTGGCGACGGCGGCGATGGTTTCACGCGGTGCGCTCATAAACCGGTATCCAGACAAAAATGGCAGATAGCAAAACGCCCCACTAGGGGGCGTTTTGTGTGGTTATCCACAGGGCAAGTTACGCCTCGGCTTTTTTCGTGGCCGCTTCGATCTTACGCGTGATGTACCACTGCTGAGTGATGGACAACACGTTGTTCACAACCCAGTACAGCACAAGACCGGCCGGGAACCACAGGAAGAAGAAGGTGAAGATGATCGGCATCATTTTCATGACCTTCGCCTGCATCGGGTCCGGAGGCGTCGGGTTCAGCTGCTGCTGGATGAACATGGTGGCGCCCATGATGATCGGCAGGATGAAGAACGGATCCTTGATCGACAGGTCGGTGATCCACAGCATGAACGGTGCCTGGCGCATCTCCACGCTTTCCAGCAGAACCCAGTAAAGCGCAAGGAATACTGGCATTTGTACAAGAATCGGCAAGCAACCACCCAGCGGGTTGATCTTCTCTTTTTTGTACAGCTCCATCATGGCCTGGGACATTTTCTGCCGGTCATCGCCATGCTGTTCTTTCAAGGCAGCCAGTTTCGGTGCCACTGCACGCATGCGCGCCATCGATTTATAGCTGGCCGCCGACAACGGGAAGAAAATACCCTTGATCAGCATGGTCAGGAAGATGATCGACCAGCCCCAGTTGCCGACGATGCTGTGGATATGTTGCAGCAACCAGAAGATTGGCTGGGCAATGAACCACAGGAAACCGTAGTCGACGGTCAATTCCAGGCCAGGGGACAACTGCTTCAGCACGGCTTGGCTTTTCGGACCGGCGTACAGAATTGCGCTGGTCTCGACTTTTGCACCCGGCGCCGCAGTCAATGCAGGGCCGGTATAGCCGACGATATAGTTGCCTTTACTGTCCTTGCGCGTCTGGACGACATTGTTTTCGCCCTTCTGCGGAATCCATGCCGTTACGAAGTAGTGCTGCAACCAGGCAACCCAGCCACCCTGAACGGTTTCTTTCAGCTGAGCCTTGTCCATGTCCTTCATGGACACTTTTTTGTACGGCTCCGAACTTGTCCACAGGGCAGCGCCCAGGTAAGTCGCGGTACCGGTGGCAGTGCTGGACGAAGGATCGTCACTGGCGTCGCGCTTCAACTGCGCGAACATCGCACCCGACCAGGGCTGAGCGCTCTGGTTGTCTACCAGATAGGAAACAGTTACGTCATACAGGCCGCGTTTCAGGGTGAAACGCTTGATGTAATTGACGCCGTCCTTGCTGAACTTCAGGTCGACGACCAGTTGGTCCTGGCCCTCAGCCAGCTGATAGACCTTCTTCTCGGCGGAATAAACCGGACGACCGGCCGGATTTGCATCCGGGCCATTGGCACCGATCAGGCCACTTTGAGCCAGATAGGTCCGCTCGTTACCGTTGTCGAACAACTGGAACGGGATTTCCGGGTGATCCTGGCGACGCGGATACAGCGGCAGCTTCAATTGAGCGACATCGCCACCTTGTGGATCGATTGCCAGCTCGAGCACATCCGTCTTGATCTGGATCAGATCCTTGCTGGCAGCCACAGGGGCTTCGGCTGGGGCGCTGGTGTCGCTCGCCGCGCGCGGAACATCGTCATTGCTGGCGGTGTTATTGCCAGTTGTTGTATCCGGCAGACTCGGTGCGGTATTGCTGGCTGCAACATTCTGAGTCGGCAGGGCAGCCTGGCCATAGTCCTGGTTCCATTTAAGGACCATGACGTAGGACACGATTGCCAGGGCGACGATCAGGATCGTGCGTTTGATATCCATGATTACTCGGCCATCGAAGAAGAACGGGAGGTAGGGATAGGCGGAACCGGGTCATAACCGCCGGGATTCCACGGATGACAGCGACCTAAACGACGAAAGGTCAGCCAGCCACCGCGCAGAAGACCATGATTTTCTATGGCTTCATACGCGTAGCAGGAACAACTGGGGTAGAAACGACAGTGGCTGGCCATCAGGGGGCTGATGGCATAGCGATAAAACTGGATCGGAACGAGTGCCAGTTTACGCATCGGTGCTGTCTACCCCTACAGTCTCGGTGTTGGCTACCGGTGCTGGCTTGTTACGAGCCAGGCGTTTCCAGAGCTTGCCGAAATGCTGAATCAATTCGGGGTTTTCTACGTCACCCAAACCTTTGCGCGCGACGATAACAATGTCCCAGCCGACCAGTGAATCCTGGTTCAGGCGAAACGATTCGCGCATCAGACGTTTGAGGCGATTGCGCTGAACGGAGAGCTTGACGCTCTTTTTCCCGATAACCAGCCCTAGGCGGGGGTGATCGAGATCGTTGCTGCGCGCAAGGAGCAGGAGATTTTTCCCCGGAACCTTGCCGGTAGGGGAGTCAAAGACTGCCTTGAAATGCCGGGGTGTAAGCAGACGCTTTTCCCGACTGAAGTCCTGACTCACCTCCAGTGCCGGATTATCAAACTGCCAGACGCGCACGACCTTTGGCGCGACGACGCGACAGGACGGCACGACCGTTCTTGGTAGCCATGCGAGCACGGAAACCGTGGGTACGAGCGCGTTTGATAGTGCTTGGTTGGAAAGTACGTTTCATGTCGTGTTACCTGGTTCGTCCACAACGGGCCGGAATGGCCCCCGTTTTAAGAGACCGGGGATTCTAGAGAAAGCAAGCCTCTAGGTCAATTTCCAACCAGCGTTTCCTTTAAATAGATATCCAGCCCGCTTTCGGCGGATTCATCACACAGCGCTAGATATAGAAATAAAGAAGGGAATTATTTAAAGCTTTTCTGTAAAGCTTATAAAAGCTACGCCGCCACTTGTCTGTGGATAACCATGCGCAGACCTTGTAGTCCGCCATGTACAGAGAATGACAACTAGGCGGGAAAGCGGTGGCCAGCCTGTGCTGCGCTGTCGGATAAGCTGTGGGTGGAATGCATGGTTATCCACAGGGCGGTTATCCACCGAGTTTAGCCCCCAGTTGTGCAACGACCTCAGGCACGCTTATCCACAGAGCTTATCCACCGACCGCTGGTCGTCTTTCTGTCAGTTAACGTCCTGATAAATCATGGCCGATGAGCAAGCTGCGTGTGGATAAGTGCACGTCCGGTCGCTACAATGGCCGCTTGTTTTTGCCTCACCGGCTTTCAACTTAGGGGATATCCGTGTCAGTGGAACTTTGGCAGCAGTGCGTGGAGCTTTTGCGCGATGAGCTGCCTGCCCAACAATTCAACACTTGGATCCGTCCACTACAGGTCGAAGCCGAAGGCGACGAGTTGCGTGTCTATGCACCGAACCGTTTTGTTCTCGACTGGGTCAACGAAAAGTACCTGGGCCGGGTCATGGAACTGCTCGATGAGCATGGCAATGGCATGGCGCCTGCGTTGTCCTTGTTAATAGGCAGCAAGCGCAGCTCGGCACCACGCGCAGCACCCAATGCGCCGCTGGCCACCGCTGCGTCACAGGCACAGCAGACCGCCACAGCTCCGGTCAACAACCATGCCGCACCGACGCCCGCGCCTGCCCCGAGCAAACGCAACGGTCAGAAGGTCGCCGAAGTCAGCGAAGAGCCCTCCCGGGACAGCTTCGATCCAATGGCCGGCGCAAGCTCCCAACAGGCACCGGTACGCGCTGAACAACGTACGGTCCAGGTCGAAGGCGCGCTCAAGCACACCAGTTACCTGAACCGGACCTTCACTTTCGAGAACTTTGTCGAAGGCAAGTCCAACCAACTGGCCCGGGCTGCCGCCTGGCAAGT
Organism: Pseudomonas sp. AGC41; assembly: GCF_057334555.1. Classification (NCBI taxonomy): domain Bacteria; kingdom Pseudomonadati; phylum Pseudomonadota; class Gammaproteobacteria; order Pseudomonadales; family Pseudomonadaceae; genus Pseudomonas; species Pseudomonas sp. AGC41. The sequence continues at coordinate 68,610 of NZ_JBHFJB010000048.1, read as the reverse complement.
GGCGGACAATCCCAAGCACGGCTACAACCCGCTCTTCCTTTATGGCGGCGTCGGCCTGGGTAAGACCCACCTGATGCACGCGGTGGGCAACCATCTATTAAAGAAGAATCCGAATGCCAAGGTCGTCTACCTGCATTCCGAGCGTTTCGTGGCTGACATGGTCAAGGCGTTGCAGCTGAACGCGATCAACGAGTTCAAGCGTTTCTACCGTTCGGTGGACGCCTTGCTGATCGACGACATTCAATTCTTCGCGCGCAAAGAACGGTCCCAGGAAGAGTTTTTCCACACTTTCAACGCATTGCTTGAAGGTGGGCAGCAGGTCATTCTCACGAGCGACCGCTACCCGAAAGAGATCGAAGGCCTCGAAGAACGCCTCAAGTCACGTTTCGGTTGGGGCCTGACGGTGGCCGTAGAGCCGCCGGAACTGGAAACTCGCGTCGCGATCCTGATGAAGAAGGCCGACCAGGCCAAGGTCGAGCTGCCTCACGATGCAGCGTTCTTCATTGCCCAGCGTATTCGCTCCAACGTGCGTGAGCTGGAAGGTGCACTCAAGCGGGTGATTGCCCACTCTCACTTCATGGGTCGCGATATCACCATCGAGCTGATCCGCGAATCCTTGAAGGACTTGCTGGCGCTGCAGGACAAGCTTGTCTCTGTGGATAACATTCAGCGTACCGTTGCTGAATACTACAAAATCAAGATTTCCGATCTGCTTTCCAAACGCCGTTCGCGTTCGGTGGCACGACCGCGCCAGGTGGCCATGGCCTTGTCCAAGGAACTGACCAACCACAGCCTGCCGGAAATCGGCGATGTGTTTGGCGGACGCGACCACACCACCGTGTTGCACGCCTGCCGCAAGATCAACGAACTTAAGGAATCCGACGCGGACATCCGCGAGGACTACAAGAACCTGCTGCGTACACTGACCACTTGATGACCACCAGCGCAGCTTATTAAGGCAAGGGACTAGACCATGCATTTCACCATTCAACGCGAAGCCCTGTTGAAACCCCTGCAACTGGTCGCGGGCGTCGTCGAACGCCGCCAGACCTTGCCGGTACTTTCCAACGTGCTGCTGGTTGTCGAAGGCCAGCAATTGTCGCTGACCGGTACCGACCTGGAAGTCGAGCTGGTCGGTCGTGTCCAACTTGAAGAGCCGGCCGATCCGGGTTCCATCACCGTGCCGGCGCGCAAGCTGATGGACATCTGCAAGAGCCTGCCAAACGACGCGCTGATCGACATCAAGGTCGATGAGCAGAAGCTCGTGGTCAAGGCCGGTCGTAGCCGCTTCACCTTGTCGACCTTGCCAGCCAACGATTTCCCGACGGTGGAAGAAGGCCCGGGCTCGCTGACCTGCAGCCTGGAACAAAGCAAGCTGCGTCGCCTGATCGAGCGGACCAGTTTTGCCATGGCCCAGCAGGACGTGCGTTATTACCTCAACGGCATGCTGCTGGAGGTCTCGGCCGGCATCATCCGCGCCGTGGCTACCGACGGTCACCGCCTGGCGATGTGCTCCATGCAAGCCGATATCGGCCAGCCGGATCGTCACCAGGTCATCGTGCCGCGCAAAGGCATCCTGGAACTGGCGCGCCTGCTGACCGAGCCGGACGGCAATGTCAGCATCGTCCTGGGCCAGCATCACATCCGCGCGACCACGGGCGAGTTCACCTTCACTTCGAAACTGGTGGACGGCAAATTCCCTGACTACGAGCGTGTCCTGCCTAAGGGTGGCGACAAGCTGGTACTCGGCGACCGCCAGGCGCTGCGCGAAGCCTTCAGCCGCACCGCGATCCTGTCCAACGAGAAGTACCGCGGCATTCGTCTGCAACTGGCCAACGGTCAGCTGAAGATCCAGGCGAACAACCCGGAGCAGGAAGAAGCGGAAGAAGAAGTAGGCGTGGAGTACAACGGCGGCTCCCTGGAAATCGGCTTCAACGTCAGCTATCTGCTGGACGTGCTGGGCGTGATGACCACCGAGCAGGTACGTCTGATCCTGTCCGACTCCAACAGCAGTGCGCTGGTGCAGGAGTCCGACAACGACGATTCGGCTTACGTAGTCATGCCGATGCGTCTGTAATCAGAATCAGCTAGATGTCCTTAAGTCGCGTCTCGGTCACCGCGGTGCGCAATCTGCACCCGGTGACCTTCTCCCCCTCCCCCCGCATCAATATCCTTTACGGCGCCAACGGCAGCGGCAAGACCAGCGTCCTGGAAGCCGTGCACCTGCTTGGGCTTGCCCGTTCGTTTCGCAGCACCCGTCTATTGCCGGTGATTCAGTACGACCAATTGGCATGCACGGTGTTTGGCCAGGTTGAACTGGCTGAAGGTGGCCACAGCGCATTGGGGATTTCACGGGATCGTCAGGGCGAGTTCCAGATTCGCATCGATGGACAAAACGCTCGTAGCGCAGCACAGCTGGCGGAGATCCTCCCGTTGCAGCTGATCAACCCAGACAGCTTCCGGTTGTTGGAAGGCGCACCGAAGATCCGTCGGCAGTTTCTCGACTGGGGTGTGTTCCACGTGGAACCACGTTTCATGGCCACGTGGCAGCGCTTGCAGAAGGCGCTGCGCCAGCGAAACTCTTGGCTACGACATGGTACACTTGACGCCGTTTCGCAAGCGGTTTGGGACAGGGAGCTGTGCCAGGCCAGCGCCGAAATTGATGAATACCGCCGCGCTTATATAAAAGCCTTGAAACCGGTCTTCGAACAGACCTTGAGCGAACTGGTTGAGCTTGAGGGACTGACGCTCAGCTATTACCGAGGTTGGGACAAGGACCGGGAGTTAAGTGCCGTACTGGCAGGCTCGCTGCAGCGAGATCAGCAGATGGGGCATACCCAAGCCGGACCACAACGCGCTGACTTGCGCCTGAGACTGGGCGCACATAACGCCGCGGACATATTGTCCCGCGGCCAGCAGAAGTTGGTGGTGTGCGCCTTGCGTATCGCCCAGGGTCACTTGGTCAGCCAGGCCCGTCGCGGTCAGTGTATTTATCTGGTGGATGACTTGCCGTCCGAACTGGACGAGACCCACCGCCGTGCGCTTTGCCGCTTGCTGGAAGACTTACGCTGCCAGGTGTTCATTACCTGTGTAGACCACGAATTATTGAGGGAAGGCTGGCAGACGGAAACGCCAGTCGCTCTGTTCCACGTGGAACAGGGCCGTATCACCCAGACCCACGACCATCGGGAGTGAAGGCATTGAGCGAAGAAAATACGTACGACTCAACGAGCATTAAAGTGCTTAAAGGCCTGGATGCCGTACGCAAACGTCCCGGTATGTACATTGGTGACACCGACGATGGCAGCGGTCTGCACCACATGGTGTTCGAGGTGGTCGACAACTCCATCGACGAAGCCCTTGCCGGTCATTGCGACGACATCAGCATCATCATCCACCCGGATGAGTCCATCACCGTTCGCGACAACGGCCGTGGCATCCCGGTAGACGTACACAAAGAAGAAGGCGTTTCCGCGGCTGAGGTCATCATGACCGTATTGCACGCCGGCGGTAAGTTCGACGACAACTCCTACAAAGTATCCGGCGGTCTGCACGGTGTAGGTGTGTCGGTTGTGAACGCGCTGTCTGAGAAGCTGATCCTTACTGTTCGCCGCAGCGGCAAGATCTGGGAACAGACCTACGTCCACGGCGTGCCTCAGGCGCCGATGGCAGTCGTTGGCGACAGCGAGACCACGGGGACCCAGATCCACTTCAAGGCCTCTAGCGAAACCTTCAAGAACATCCATTTCAGCTGGGATATCCTGGCCAAGCGGATCCGTGAGCTGTCCTTCCTGAACTCCGGCGTCGGTATCGTCCTCAAGGACGAGCGCAGCGGCAAGGAAGAGCTGTTCAAGTACGAAGGCGGCCTGCGGGCATTTGTCGAATACCTGAACACCAACAAGACTGCGGTCAACCAGGTGTTCCACTTCAACGTCCAGCGTGAAGACGGCATCGGCGTGGAAATCGCCTTGCAGTGGAACGACAGCTTCAACGAGAACCTGTTGTGCTTCACCAACAACATTCCGCAGCGCGACGGCGGTACTCACCTGGTGGGTTTCCGTTCGGCGCTGACGCGTAACCTGAACAACTACATCGAACAGGAAGGCCTGGCGAAGAAGCACAAAGTCGCCACCACCGGTGACGACGCCCGTGAAGGTCTGACCGCGATCATTTCGGTGAAGGTGCCGGATCCGAAGTTCAGTTCCCAGACCAAGGACAAGCTGGTGTCTTCCGAAGTGAAGACCGCAGTCGAACAGGAGATGGGCAAGTACTTCTCCGACTTCCTGCTGGAGAACCCGAACGAAGCCAAGCTGGTGGTCGGCAAGATGATCGACGCCGCCCGTGCCCGTGAAGCCGCGCGCAAGGCCCGTGAGATGACTCGCCGCAAAGGCGCTCTGGACATCGCCGGCTTGCCGGGAAAACTGGCTGACTGCCAGGAAAAGGACCCGGCCCTGTCCGAACTGTACCTCGTGGAAGGTGACTCTGCTGGCGGTTCCGCCAAGCAGGGCCGCAACCGTCGTACCCAGGCAATCCTGCCGCTCAAGGGCAAGATCCTCAACGTCGAGAAGGCGCGCTTCGACAAGATGATCTCTTCCCAGGAGGTCGGTACGCTGATCACCGCGCTGGGCTGTGGCATCGGTCGCGAAGAGTACAACATCGACAAGCTGCGCTATCACAACATCATTATCATGACTGACGCCGACGTCGACGGTTCGCACATCCGCACCCTGCTGCTGACGTTCTTCTTCCGTCAGTTGCCGGAGCTGATCGAGCGCGGCTACATCTACATCGCCCAGCCGCCGTTGTACAAGGTCAAGAAAGGCAAGCAAGAGCAATACATCAAAGACGACGAAGCCATGGAAGAGTACATGACGCAGTCGGCCCTGGAAGACGCGAGCCTGCACCTGAACGAAGATGCTCCAGGCATCTCCGGTGAGGCCCTTGAGCGCCTGGTGAATGACTTCCGTCTGGTGATGAAAACCCTCAAGCGCCTGTCACGCCTGTACCCACAGGAACTGACCGAGCACTTCATCTATCTGCCGGCCGTCAGCCTGGAGCAGTTGTCCGATCACGCAGCGATGCAGGATTGGTTGGCCCAGTACGAAGTACGCCTGCGTACCGTGGAAAAATCCGGCCTGGTCTACAAAGCCAGCCTGCGTGAGGACCGTGAACGTAACGTCTGGCTGCCGGAGGTCGAACTGATCTCCCACGGTCTGTCGAACTACGTCACCTTCAACCGTGATTTCTTCGGCAGCAACGACTACAAGACTGTCGTATCCCTCGGCGCGCAACTGAGCACGCTGCTGGACGAAGGCGCATACATCCAACGTGGTGAGCGCAAGAAAGCCGTGACCGAGTTCAAGGAAGCCCTTGAATGGCTGATGGCCGAAAGCACCAAGCGCCACACCATCCAGCGATACAAAGGGCTGGGTGAGATGAACCCGGATCAGCTGTGGGAAACCACCATGGACCCGGGCTCGCGCCGCATGCTGAAAGTCACCATCGAAGACGCCATTGGCGCGGACCAGATCTTCAATACCCTGATGGGTGATGCGGTCGAGCCTCGTCGTGACTTCATCGAGAGCAATGCGTTGGCGGTGTCCAACCTGGATTTCTGATCCGGCTTGCCCTGCCCCAACGGAAAAGGCCAACGCTCATGCGTTGGCCTTTTTTTATGTTAACTGGCTACCGAAGCCTCACTGCCCGCCGCCACACTCTCCAACCGATACCCATACCCGTAGATCGTCAACAACTGCCAGCCGCGATCAGTGGTCAGCCCGAGCTTGTTGCGCAGGCGATAGATGTGGGTGTCGAGCGGGCGCGACGACGTCATTTCTTCATGGGTCCAGAAGCGCTCATAAAAGTATTCCCGGGACAGCGGCCGGCCCAGGTTGGCGAACAGGCAGCGGGCCAGGCGGTACTCTCGTTCAGTCAGATTGATGGGGATCCCGGCGCGGGTGACGGTCAATTCGGCATCGTCGAATTCCAGGTCATTGAACACCAGCACTTCAGCGGCCGGGGTGCGGTGCAGGTTGTGGCGGCGTAGCACTGCGGTGACCCGGGCCTTGAGCTCGTTGGGACGGAAGGGCTTGCTGACGTAATCATCGGCGCCGGCGTTTAGGGCCTGGACAATGTCATGCTCGCCGTCGCGGCTGGTGAGCATGATGGCTGCGGGTGGCGAGTCCATGTGCTCGCGCGTCCAGCGCAGCAAGGACAAGCCGCTGATGTCAGGTAATTGCCAGTCCAGGATCAACAGGTCAAACGTTTCCCTGCGCAGTTGTCGCAACAGGTCTTCACCCCGTTCGAAACTGTGCAGTGTCCAGGCGGGCTCTGCCTTGCCGGGAATTTGCTGCAGTGTCTGTTCCACCCGGCGCAACTCGGCCGGTTCATCGTCCAGTATGGCGACACGCATGGAATGCGATTCCTTGGTTTCAAGAGTAACGGACATGCTCAGCTGGCAATGAAAAGCAGCCGGTGGCTGGTCGTCGTCGTTGAGCTGTCACTGGCTGCGACAATACCGGCTCACGGCGCGAAGTGAAAGGTAGCCGCATTGCCATCATCAAGTCCGTTATAGTCTTGGCCGCTGTGAGCTGAGGCTACCCTGCATGTACAAACCGTCCCGATCTTCCGCCAAGGTACTTATGAACCCTCCGCGTCGCCGTGAAAGCCGTGAACCGACCCAGGTGCAGCGATTGTTTCGACAATTGAGGCGCGAAGGATTGTGGATAACTCTGTTGTGGCTCCCGCTGACCGCGCTGGTTTCGTTCAGCCTGCAGTCGGCACGCAACGGGCCGGGCGCAGCATTGCTGTCGATATGTCTGGTTGGCTGTGTATTGGGTTTGCTGCTGTTGCGCCCGCACTTCGCATTGAGCGCGACGTTGGGCGGAATGGGCTTGGCCCTGCTACTCAGCGCTCTGCTGGGGGCGCAGGGTTGGGCGTGGTCGCCGGTGGCCAGCCTGTTGGGCATGCTGCTGGGTTATCTGGTCTGGAACTGGCGGCGCCTGAGCGTAGTGTTGGCTTATTTCGGCTGGGAGCTGGCGCGTCTGGATGCGGAACCCAAGGTCTTCCCGGAGCGCCGGCGCGCTTCCTACACCGGCAGTGATCGCCTGCAGGGTCAGATCATGGCCTTGGAACAAGCCATGAGCCGAACCCGGGACACGCGCCGATTTATTGCCGACGGCCTGGAGTACCTGCCGGTAGCAACGATGATCAGTGATCCACAGGGCAACCTGTTGCTGGGTAATCGCAAGGCTCGCGAGTTGTTTGGTCACGCCTTGGCGGGCAGTGATGTGCTGGAGGAATTGGCGCGGTTGGGTTACCCGGCATTGGTACACTCCCCTGCACATCGCTTGTCCACGTTGCCGCTGGTTGAATTTCGCGATACCCGCGAGCGCAGCTTGCGACTGGAACGTGCCGCGCTGTTGCCGGTAGAGGGTGATGTGCCCATTGGCTGGTTGCTCAGCCTGACCGACCTGAGTGCTGAACGGGAAGCCGAAGAGCAACGCAGCGTCATGCTTCGTTTTCTCTCCCACGATTTGCGCGCGCCCCATTCGGCGATCCTGGCTCTGCTCGATGTGCAGCGGGATCAGGCCGGTGCCGACAAGCCGCTATTCGACCAGATCGAGCGTCAGGTGCGCCGCGCCCTGGAACTGACCGATGGGTTTGTGCAGTTGGCCAAGGCCGAGTCCGAGGCCTATCAGTTCCAACCGACCCTATTCGCCATGCTGGTCCTGGACGTGATCGACCAGGCATTGCCTGTTGCCCAAGCGCGGAGTATTCGGTTGGAGCACCGACTGGACGAAGAAGAAGCGCTGATCAGCGCTGATCAACCCCTGCTGACCCGCGCCTTGTTCAACTTGTTGGAGAACGCCATCAAGTACAGTGCGCCCGACACGTGTATAGCGTTGCAGGTGCGTTGTGCTCAGGGCTGGTTGACGTGTGAGGTCGTTGATCAAGGCAAAGGCATCGACGCGCAGGAACTGCCGGATCTGTTCGTCCAGTACCGACGGTTTTCTTCGGCCCAGGGCGTGGATGGCATCGGTCTGGGGCTGTCGATGGTCAAGGCGGTCGTGGACCGTCATGGTGGGCAAATCGATTGCCGTAGCGTAGTAGGCGAAGGCACTACGTTCAGCCTGCGCTTTCCGTTGCTGGAGGAATAAAAAAGATCGCGGCCTTGGTCAGGCGGCGACCTTTTCAGTGCGCTATAAAAACTTATGCACCTCGTACGAGGTTTTAGGTGTTTAAGAAATATGTATTAAAAACAGCGAGTTAATCGCTAAAACTGACGAAATCCGAGAAAACGGTACACAGGTTATCCACAATTCTCAGACAGCTAACTTGTCCGTTGCCGCCGGCGCAGCGGGGGCCGGAGGAAGCGAGCCAAGTTCCCGTTGCGTCTGCTCATTCCATGCTTGTACACGGTCGTTCAACTCGGCAATCGCGCGTGGTCCACTGCCCTCTGCATACATGGGGGCGCCGATGACGACGGTGATAACGCCTGGTGTTCTGATCCAGCCGGCCTTGGGCCAGAATTTGCCCGCATTGTGTGCAATCGGCAGCACCGGCAGGCCGGCGTTTACCGCCAATGCGGAGCCACTGCGGGAAAACTTGCCGATCGTCCCGTAGGGTACGCGGGTGCCCTCGGGAAAGATCAGTACCCAGACGTTGTCCTTGAGCAGCACATCGCCTTTTTGCGCTACCTGCTTGAGGGCAACCTTCGGGTTGTCGCGATCAATGGCAATCGGGCGCAGCATCGCCATGGCCCAGCCGAAGAACGGTACGAACAGCAGTTCACGCTTGAGAACCTGACTCAACGGTTCGAAATAAGCCGAGAGAAAAAAGGTCTCCCAGGTGCTCTGATGGTTGGACTGAATTACGCAGGGCCGGTCCGGCACGTTCTCCGCGCCCTTCACTTCATAGCGAATGCCCAGGAACACCTTGCTCAGCCACAGTGCGCAGCGGCACCAGTACACGTTGATGAAACGGTAGCGCGCCCGGAACGACAAAAAAGGCGCGATAAAAAAACTCAAGGAGCACCACAACAAGGAACTGGTGCCCAGCAGCAGGTAAAAGAGAAAGCTTCTGATGGCCTGCAATATCGACATAGCGGCGTTTACCATTGCGGGCAATGCCCGCCTGTTCAAGCGCTTCCCGAACAATCCTTGATCAGGATGTCTTGGGAGCTCTAATTGTGGATAAGTTCAGCGGCAACCGCCGCCAGGTCGTCAAAAATCAAGGTGCCCACCGGTAGGGTCTTGCCCAGAGTCTTTTCGCCTTTTCCGGTCTTGACCAAAACTGGCTGACAATCGACGGCCTTCGCCGCCTCCAGGTCACCGAGGCTGTCGCCGACAAACCACACGCCCGACAGCGCAACGTCATAGTGAGCGGCGATGGTTTTCAGCATGCCGGGCTTGGGCTTGCGGCAATCGCAGCCATCGTCCGGCCCATGTGGGCAATAAATGATCAGCCCGATGTCGCCGCCCTGCCCGGCCACCAGCTCACGCAAGTGCTCGTGCATGGCGTCGAGGACGGCGAGTTCGTAGTAACCGCGGGCAATACCCGACTGGTTGGTGGCGACCGCCACCGTCCAGCCGGCCTTGCTCAACTGCGCGATGGCCTCGATGGAACCGGGGATCGGCAACCACTCCTCCACCGACTTGATGTAAGCGTCGGAGTCATGATTGATCACTCCGTCCCGATCGAGAATCAGCAGTTTCAAGACTTACCCCAGCAGCGAAATATCGGCGACACCGAGGAACAACCCACGCAGACGCGCCAGCAGCGCATAGCGGTTGGCTCGCACATTGGCGTCTTCGGCATTGACCATCACCGCCTCGAAAAACGCATCCACCGGTTCACGCAATGCCGCCAGACGCGCCAGGGTTTCGCTGTACTGACGCGCCGCCGCCATCGGCTGGACCGCCTGGTCCGCCTGCTGGATCGCCGAGTACAGGGAGAACTCATTGGCGTTGTCGAAGTACTTGGCTTCAACGACGGCCGCAATGTTGCCTTCGGCCTTGCTCAGCAGGTTCGACACACGCTTGTTCACCGCCGCCAGCGCTGCTGCTTCCGGCAGTTTGCGGAAGGCTTGCACTGCTTGTACGCGTTGGTCGAAGTCCAGGGCCGAACCTGGTTTCAGGGCGCGCACCGACAGGTAGGTCGCGACGTCGACGCCTTCGTCTTCATAACGCGCACGCAGGCGGTCGAAAATGAATTCCAGCACCGCGTCGGCCAGGCCGGCAGCCTTGACCTTGCTGCCGAACGCATTCACGGCGAAAGCCACGGCGTCGTTCAGGTCCAGGTCCAGTTGCTTGTCGATGAGGATGCGCAGCACGCCCAGCGCTGCGCGACGCAGTGCGTACGGGTCCTTGCTGCCAGTGGGCAGCATGCCGATACCGAAGATGCCGACCAGGGTGTCGAGCTTGTCGGCGATCGCCACGGCCGCACCGGTCAGGGTGGTCGGCAATTCAGCGCCGGCGCCACGCGGCATGTACTGCTCGTTCAGCGCCAGGGCAACATCTTGCGGCTCGCCGTCGTTGAGAGCGTAGTAGTAACCGGCGATGCCTTGCATCTCCGGGAACTCACCGACCATCTCGGTGGACAGGTCGCACTTGGACAGGATGCCGGCACGTGCAGCACGCTGGGCATCGCCGCCGATGCGTGGAGCGATGAATGCTGCCAGTTTCGATACGCGCTCGGCCTTGTCGTAGACGCTGCCGAGTTTTTCCTGGAACACCACGTTGCGCAGGCGCTCGTTGAAGCTTTCCAAGGGCTGCTTCTTGTCTTGCTTGAAGAAGAACTCGGCATCGGTCAAACGCGGGCGTACGACTTTTTCGTTACCAGCGATGATCTGCTGCGGGTCCTTGCTTTCGATGTTGGCCACCGTGATGAAGCGCGGCAGCAACTTGCCTTCGGCGTCCAGCAGGCAGAAGTATTTCTGGTTGTCCTGCATGGTGGTGATCAGCGCTTCCTGGGGCACTTCAAGGAAACGTTCTTCGAACGAGCACACCAGTGGCACTGGCCATTCCACCAGGGCGGTCACTTCGTCCAGCAGGCTGGCCGGCACGATGGCCGTGCCTTCCTGGGCGGTCGCCAGTTCTTCGGTGCGCTTGCTGATCAGCTCGCGGCGCTCGTTGGCATCGGCCAATACATAGGCAGCGCGCAGGTCGGCCAGGTAATTGGCCGGCGATGTGATGCGCACGCTCTGCGGATGATGGAAACGGTGACCGCGAGAATCACGACCGGCCTTCTGGGCGAGGATCGTGCAATCGATGACCTGGTCACCGAGCAGCATCACCAGCCATTGGGTCGGACGCACGAACTCTTCCTTGCGCGCAGCCCAGCGCATGCGCTTGGGAATCGGCAAGTCATTGAGGGAGTCTTCGACGATGGTCGGCAACAGGCTGGCGGTCGGCTTGCCCTTGATGCTCTGGCTGTAGCGCAGCTTCGGGCCGCTCTGGTCGATTTCGCTCAGATCGACGCCGCACTTCTTGGCGAAGCCCAAGGCGGCCTGGGTCGGGTTGCCGTCGGCATCGAACGCAGCCTGCACGGGTGGGCCGTCGAGGTTGATGCTGCGGTCCGGCTGTTGCGTCGCCAAGGCGGTGATCAACACGGCCAGGCGGCGCGGCGCGGCGTAGACGTGCTTGGTTTCGAAGTTCAGGCCAGCGGCTTGCAGGCCTTTCTCGATGCCGGCCAGGAATGCATCGGCCAGGGTGTTCAGGGCTTTGGGTGGCAGTTCTTCGGTGCCCAGTTCAACCAGAAAATCTTGAGCACTCATTGTGCAGCCTCCAGCTTAGCCAACACTTCATCACGCAGGTCCGGGGTCGCCATCGGGAAGCCCAGCTTGGCACGGGCCAGCAGGTAGGCTTGCGCGACGGAACGCGCCAGGGTACGCACACGCAGGATGTATTGCTGGCGCGCGGTGACGGAAATCGCCCGGCGTGCATCCAGCAGGTTGAAGGTATGGGATGCCTTCAAGACCATTTCATAACTCGGCAGCGGCAACGGCTGGTCCAGTTCGATCAGGCGCTTGGCTTCGCTTTCATAGAAATCGAACAACTCGAACAGCTTGTCGACGTTGGCGTGTTCGAAGTTGTAGGTCGATTGCTCCACTTCGTTTTGATGGAACACGTCGCCGTAGGTCACTTTGCCGAACGGACCGTCGGCCCATACCAGGTCGTAGACCGAATCCACGCCTTGCAGGTACATGGCCAGGCGTTCCAGGCCGTAGGTGATCTCACCGGTCACCGGGTAGCATTCGATGCCGCCCGCTTGCTGGAAGTAGGTGAATTGGGTCACTTCCATGCCGTTGAGCCACACTTCCCAGCCCAGGCCCCAGGCGCCCAGGGTCGGCGATTCCCAGTTGTCTTCGACGAAACGGATGTCGTGCACCAGCGGGTCGAGGCCGACGTGTTTGAGGGAGCCCAGGTACAGCTCCTGGAAGTTTTCCGGGTTCGGCTTCAGCACGACCTGAAATTGATAGTAATGCTGCAGGCGGTTCGGGTTTTCGCCGTAGCGGCCGTCAGTCGGGCGGCGGCTTGGTTGCACATAAGCGGCGTTCCAGGTTTCCGGGCCGATGGCACGCAGAAACGTGGCAGTGTGGAAAGTGCCGGCGCCTACTTCCATATCGTAGGGCTGAAGTACCACGCAACCTTGCTCGGCCCAGTATTGCTGGAGGGCGAGGATCAAGTCTTGGAAGGTACGCACGGCTGGCGTAGGCTGGCTCACGAAATTCACCTGTTTCTTGGGCTGCGATTTAAAGAGCGGGAGTATACCCGATTCGTTCGTGCGCACGCCCCCTGGAGCCTTATGCCACGCTGCTTTTGGTGTTCCGAAGATCCGTTGTACATGGCTTATCACGATCAGGAGTGGGGGACGCCGCTGCGCGATGCGCAGGGTTTGTTCGAGTTGCTTCTGCTCGAAGGGTTCCAGGCCGGTCTGTCCTGGATCACCGTTTTGCGCAAACGCGAACGTTACCGGGAAGTGCTCTACGGCTTCGATGTGCAACGGGTAGCGCAGATGAGCGACGCCGAAATCGATGAGCTGATGCTCGACCCCGGCATTATCCGCAACCGCCTCAAGCTCAAGGCGGCCCGGCGCAATGCCCAGGCCTGGCTGGCGCTGGAAGATCCGGTGGCGTTTCTCTGGTCGTTCGTGGGTGACCGAACGATCATCAACCACTTCAAGGACCGCACCGAAGTGCCGGCCATCACCCCCGAGGCGCTGGCGATGAGCAAAGGCCTGAAAAAAGCCGGGTTCACCTTCGTCGGCCCGACCATCTGCTACGCCTTGATGCAGGCCTCGGGCATGGTCATGGACCACACCCGGGACTGCGACCGCTACGCCGAGTTGGTAAACGGCGGTTAGAATAGCCGGCTCGCACCATGGCCCATGAATTCAGGAGTGACCTGTGGATAAGTTGAAAGGCGCCTTGCTGGTCGGCGCTCTGCGGTTGTTTGCGCTGCTCCCTTGGCGAGCAGTGCAGGCGGTGGGCTCGGCCATTGGCTGGCTCATGTGGAAATTACCCAACCGTTCCCGCGACGTGGTGCGGATCAACCTCGCCAAGTGTTTTCCCGAGATGGACCCGGCCGAGCGCGAACGCCTGGTGGGCCAGAGCCTCAAGGACATCGGTAAATCCCTGACCGAAAGCGCCTGTGCCTGGATCTGGCCGGCCCAGCGCTCCATCGAACTGGTGCGCGAAGTCGAAGGCCTGGAAGTACTGAAGGAAGCGCTGGCCTCGGGCAAAGGCGTGGTCGGCATCACCAGCCACCTGGGCAACTGGGAAGTGCTCAACCACTTCTATTGCAGCCAGTGCAAACCGATCATTTTCTACCGGCCGCCCAAGCTCAAGGCGGTGGATGAATTACTGCAAAAGCAACGCGTGCAACTGGGCAACAAGGTCGCGGCATCCACCAAGGAAGGCATCCTCAGCGTCATCAAGGAAGTGCGCAAGGGCGGCCAGGTGGGGATCCCCGCCGATCCTGAGCCGTCCGAATCCGCCGGCATCTTCGTGCCCTTCTTCGCCACCCAGGCCCTGACCAGCAAGTTCGTGCCGAACATGCTCGCCGGCGGCAAGGCGGTCGGCGTCTTCCTCCACGCCCTGCGCCTGCCGGACGGCTCCGGCTACAAAGTCATCCTCGAAGCCGCCCCGGACGAGATGTACAGCACCGACACCGAAACCGCCTGCGCCGCCATGAGCAAAGTGGTCGAGCGTTACGTAAGGGCCTACCCGAGCCAGTACATGTGGAGCATGAAACGCTTCAAGAAACGCCCGCCGGGTGAGGCGCGGTGGTACTGACGACCTGCTTTGGACGGCGCACCACGAAACCACCTGACTACACCCCACCTTGTGGCGAGGGAGCTTGCTCCCGCTGGGCTGCGCAGCAGCCCCAATCATTCCGCCAGACACCCCGCCCCAGCTACAACGCCGACCCCACCGAGCAGAAAAACCCTCAGCGATCGTCGTACCGGTTGATGGCTAAAAGCTACCATCGGATAATGCCTCTTCAAAAAAGCACATAAGGATTTGCTGTGAAGAAGCTCTACCTGGCTCTACCGCTCTGCGCGCTGCTGCTCCAAGGTTGCGGCGTGACCATGACCCGCTATGAACCCAATTTTCAGAACGTTCAGCAGCTCAGGAAAAATGAACCCATGCAGCCTCTGCGCGAAGCACAGGTGAATGCCGATTCGGGCCAGGGGTCTTTGATGGTGCGCTTGAACCCGATTTCCTCGCCCGAAGGCAGTGTTCCGCTGCACATCCAGGCAGCGATCAACAATGAACTCCGGCAAGCTGGCCTGCTCGACGCCCGTGCTGACCGTCAGCTGCAGGTTCAATTGATCAAGAGCCAGCTCACCGCAGGTGTGGGTAGCGGCCACGGCGAATTGGCTGCACGGTTCACGTTGCGTAAAGGTGATCAGGTCGTGTACGAAACCACTAAAGATGTGCAGCGTGACTGGGACAGCAGTTTCTTCGGTCCGATCGCCATTCCGGCTGCCGCGAACAACTACAACCCGATGTTGCAGGACTTGCTAAAGAGCCTGTACAGCGATCCACAGTTCACTCAAGCATTGAAGTGAGCAAAAAAAGAGCCGCAATTGCGGCTCTTTTTTCTGAGTGTCAGCCCCGTGGGATTTGGGTACCGACAGCTGAATATTTCATGCGGTTGTTGTCGACCCAGTTCTTCAACAGCGCATTGACTTGCCGATTGAAAGTGTCGGTGACGGCAGCCTTGGGCGTGTTACCTGCCAACGGCAGGAACCAGATGCCCATCCACGTATTGACCGCATCGTGATTGCTGGCCTTGCCCAATGGTTGGCCATGCTCATCCAGCGTTTCCAGGCTCATGGTGTACTGGTCGGTTGCCAGCGCAGGAATGATCATGAACGTAAAGCCGCTGATGAACGCCATGACCATCTGCCCACCACCTGGCGCATGGTTGTAAACCTTCAACCGCAGACTGTAGTCGCCTGGTTGCTTCTGGAACTCGTCAAAGACCACGCGTCCGAATAGCCCTGATTCATCGAAAGTGCGTTTCAGCTCGGGCTTGAGCATGTCGCGAGCTTGCGGTACCTCAGTGGCCTTGGCATTGTCGGGGTCGCCCTGATAGAAATCGAAGTCGACATAGACGTTTGGCTTGTTCGAGTAACCCGCCATCGAAGGCATATCGACAGGTGCAACTTCATCGTTGGTGAAACTGGCGCATCCACTGAGACTCAAGGCCAAGGTGAGGCCTATGACTTTTGCAAATTGCATATCGACTTCCTTGCGTAAATTTCTACATGCCGCTCACGGAGAGGGCACGAATTCTAGCGAGATTCGCATGAAATCAAAAGGCCATCATTCGGATGGGCTAGATAGGGTGTGAGGGTATGTGTAAAGGCAACAGATTTATTTGTCGTTAAAATCGTCCAACCAACAGTACCGCACCCCCTGATTCATCCATTAAGGAGTCACGCTCATGAACATCGACTTCACCGGACGTAACGTATTGGTCACCGGTTCCACCAGCGGTATCGGTTTCGCGACCGCCAAAGGCTTTCTGGAAGCCGGTGCCCAGGTCGTCATCAACGGGCGCAGCGAGAGTAGCGTGGAGGACGCGTTGCAGCGCCTGGGCAATCTTGCTTCCAGGGCTACAGGTTTTGTTGGCGATCTCAGCAACGAAGCTGGCTGCCAAGCGCTGATCGCCAGGCATCCGAGCTTCGATATCGTCATCAACAACCTGGGCATTTTCAAACAGGAGGACTTCTTCGAGACGCCGGACAGCGAATGGCAGCGTTTCTTCGAAACCAATGTGATGTCGGGTGTACGTGTTTCCAGGGCCTACGCGCAAGGCATGGTCGAGCGCGGTTGGGGACGGATCGTGTTTGTCTCGTCGGAGTCGGGCGTGAACATTCCCGCCGACATGATCCACTACGGCTTCACCAAGACCGCCCAGCTTTCAATTGCTCGCGGCCTGGCCAAACGCCTCGCCGGCACGGGCGTGACGGTGAACTCGGTGTTGCCTGGTCCGACACTGTCCGAAGGCGTTGCCAAGATGCTCCAGGCGGACGTCGAGCGCAGCGGGGAAAGCCTGGAAAAGGTCGCGGCAGATTTCGTCAACGAGCACCGCAGCACCTCGATCATCCAGCGCGCGGCGCGCGTCGAGGAAGTCGCCAACATGATCATCTACGCCAGCTCGGAACAGGCCTCGGCCACCACCGGAGCGGCGCTGCGAGTTGATGGTGGTGTGGTGGATAGCATCGTTTAGCTGCGTTATCAGACGCATGAGCAAAATACCCTGCCACGGGATCGTTATGACACCCTGCAAAAAAACGCCGCTTCCTCATCCGAGAGAAGCGGCGTTTTTTCTTTTGGAAGCAACATTGGTTGATTTGACCAACTTTCGTAGCGTTGAAAGGATTGTTCAGCCCACCCTCTTTGCAGGCGATCCGAGCCCCTTCAGCTAGCCGTTCTCGCCCAGGCGCTCCGAGCCCACTTCGGCTACGCGTAACTCGATAAGGCGATCGGAACCACCTTCGGCTACGCGTTTCTCGATCAGCCGATCCGAGCCACCTTCGGCTATACGTTTCTCGATCAGGCGATCGGAGCCACCTTCGGCTATTCGTTTTTCGATCAGACGATCCGAACCGCCCTCAGCGAAAGTAGGTTGAACAAAAGAAGTCGCAAACGCATTGCCGAGCGACAGTGCCAGAAGCGAGCCAACGAGTGTTTTGCTGAAAGTGTTCATGTCCTGATCCTTATTTATTCGTAGATGAGTGAGTTAGACGGCGACGTGCAAACGGACGTCGACGTTGCCGCGGGTCGCGTTGGAGTACGGGCAAACCTGGTGAGCCGCGTCGACCAACGCTTGAGCATCGGCTTGATCCAGACCTGGCAGGCTGATGTGCAGGTCGATGTCCAGACCGAAACCGCCAGGGATCTGGCCGATGCCGACGTGTGCGGTGATCGAGGCGTCAGCCGGAATGCTGCGTTTGCTTTGGCTGGCGACAAATTTCAGTGCGCCGATGAAGCAGGCGGAATAGCCGGCTGCGAACAACTGCTCAGGGTTGGTGGCTTCACCACCGGCACCGCCCAAGGCTTTTGGCGTGGCCAGTTTCACGTCAAGGATCTTGTCGCTGGAAACAGCACGGCCATCACGGCCACCGGTGGAGGTTGCGACTGCGGTGTAGAGAACGTTCATGGTGTGTTTTCCTTTTTCCTGATGGGTTTGATTGAGCTCTGTTTACGCTAAATGTTTGTGCGCTAACCAGTGGCGCTAAAGTTAACGTCCAAATACTTCGCGCGCAAGATAAGTTTTCATAAATATTCTCAGATTTCTATAACCCGTTGATAAGTAATGAAATTTAGTTTTTAGCGACGCAGCGGTGCCAGCCCGCGCGCATTGAGGGGGGAGCCAAGGGAACGAAGGTGGCAGGGGTGCTGGCCGAGCCAGCGCAATGGCGGGCCCCTGGAGAAAGGGAATTCACAAGTAGGATGACGGGGTGGAACGAACCACCCTAGTGAGCGACGGCAACCTGGTTACGCCCCAACGCTTTCGCCCGATATAGCGCCTTGTCAGCGTTATTCATCAAGCCATGCAGATCCTTGTGACCCGCCTCCGTCGACGCCACGCCAAGGCTGGCGGTGATGCGATGGACAGGCTCGATCATCAAGCCAGCGATACTCTGGATAAGCTCTTCTGCGATTTCTGTAGCAACGTCAATGGACGTATCCGGAAGCAAAATGGCGAACTCTTCGCCACCGAGCCGACCGTGGATATCCGTGGCCCGAAATGACGAGCTGATGACCACGCCCATCTGGCGTAGAACCTGATCCCCGACCTGATGGCCGTAGGTATCGTTGATGTGCTTGAAGTGATCCATGTCCAACATGACGGCGCACAACCCCAATCGGTTGGTTTTGCATTCGTCGTAAAGCTGCTGGGCATGCTCGAAAAAAGCCCGTCGACTCTTCAGGCCGGTCAGTTCATCGGTTTGTGCGGCGCGGGTTGAAATGCTGTTCGCCTGTTCCATCTCGCGAGTAAGTCGAAAGGCGGTTTCCAGTGCCTGGGACATTTTGTGGGTAGCGCGGGCCGCAAAAGCCGCGAACACCAGGATCGAAAGTGCCATGCCGACCTGAATCGGCGATGGTTGGAACAGCAGCCAGACCGTGCACGGAAACAGCACCAGGCCAATGGAGACCAGTGTCATATCCCGGTAGGCGGAATAACAGGACACCGCGCTGACAGTCATTCCCACGGTAAAAAGCATGACGAGAGCTTGCGAGAGGAGATCGTCTTGCGGCATCAAAACAAGCGCGCCACCGCCCCAGATGCTCGCGGACAACACCAGCGAGAACCAGTATCTGCGCTCCCAGCGTTGAGGCGTGCGCTGAACCTCGTCGCTGCGAAAATAGGCAACGAACATCGCGATCCGCAGCAGCGTCGATCCGCTTAATATGGCCAGCCACCAGACAACCGTGCTGTGCTCAAAGCGATCCCAACACAGCCAACACAACATGATGGCCGCGAGGTAACTACCAAACACCGCGGAAACGGATTGGCGAAACAGTTGCTGCAGTCGGTCAGTGCGCACTTGTCCGGCTATGCAAAAATCCATGCCATTGCGAGATCTTGGGCCATCCATGTGATCCACCTGATCGTGAAGCCGCTGGAAAACGCGATTGTGGCACCCTGCCAGCAACGCAAACAACCGAATTACACCTGCACCCACGAGCTTTGAATCGTGGCGAGGGGATTCATCCCCGCTGGGTAGCGCAGCTACCCGCCATAAAAC
>NZ_JBHFJB010000048.1:41596-49318 GCF_057334555.1 Pseudomonas sp. AGC41 | reverse complement strand
GTCCCCGTGGCGAGGGAGCTTGCTCCCGCTGGGCTGCAAAGCAGCCCCAAAACAAGCCGACGCATTCCTACAGACAAACCGCATGAACGGTTACGACCGCTGTGCGGCCGAGCGGGAGCAAGCTCCCTCGCCACACGGATCGGAGCTGAAAACGAAGCGCTGTTTATTCCCGCTCTGCCATCTTTCCACCAAGCTACACATCCTTGCGCCATTACCTACAACTACGCCAGAATCCGCCGGCTTGTGCGCCTTGCCCTCGGGTTCTATTGTCGTCCTGCCACTGCCCATCAGTGGTCGGGTTTAGTAGCTCGTGGTACTTAGTGAGGTGAATGGCCTCTGTCAATCAGGTTTCAATGCCTGTACTTGATGGCGGCTGTGCGCAGGGCGTCTTCGGGCGCGCCGGCTTGCTGAGTCCCCGGTCTACTAACCTGCGTACAGCTGCCACCCTTCTGTTTAGTAGCGAGGGGTTGCGGCTTCAAACAAGGACTTAGCATATGTGCAAACCTACCCCGAATCCGCCAGAGGCGGACCATACCTCCCCGCAACCAGAACCGAGAGATGCTCCCCAGCCGGGCCAACTCTTCACCGTCGTACAAGACACCGACAACGAATGCCTGCTCGCCAACCTCAGCGAAACCCTGGCGTCAGCCGATGCCATGGTCAGCAACCTCGCGTTCGATCTGGAAGGCTCCCACCGCCACATCGCCCTCGGCGTCCAGCAACTGATCGAGCTGAGCTCATTACTGGCGAACCGAGTTCTGGACAACGTTGATCCAAGATAGGCGTCTCACCGCAACCCCCGTGGCGAGGGAGCTTGCTCCCGCTGGCTGCGAAGCAGCCCATTGGATAACGCTGAGCCGCAATAGCGAGCGAACCCCGCCAAAGAAAAAACCCGACGCTTTACGTCGGGTTTTGTGTGCGGGTTACTCGACTTGCGACAGCTTGGCGTCGTCGCAACCGGCAGCACGGCACTCGCGCTCGACAGCTTTGAGTATGACGATACGCGCCTCGGTCTTCTCATTGGCACAGTCCAGATAGAGCAGGCCATCGTTGGAACAGGCGTTGTCACGAATCTTGATCCACTGGATCTGAGCGGCTTTCACCTTTTTCTTTTGATCCGGGTTCAGGGCACTCATCGTCTTCTTGTATTGCTCGTTGATTTCCTGGTCCGACTGAACCATTTTCAGCGACGCGCAATAGGTTCTGTCATAGGCGTTTCTAGGGTTATCGCAACTCATCGCAGACGCCGATGCTGATGCCATTGCCAGCAATGCCCCAACCAACAAAGACTTGATCACTCACTTCTCTCCCTGAATGCCCTCTATTGATTAGAGGTCGCGGCGGGGAATTTATCATGAGGGTCGTAGAACAATGAAGCGGATCCTAGGGTACGTTCGGCCCGAACAGTGGCAAATGCGATAGAGGTCCGGGAGCATGTGATTGCTGAAAAAGCCAGCGTCGTTTCCGCCCCCGGCGATGCGACTGCCCTGAGTAAAACCGGCGCGGGTTGCGCAGCATCCACAAAAACTCCCAAACCGGTCAAAACTTCGTGGCGAGGGAGCTTGCTCCCGCTGGGCTGCAAAGCAGCCCCACCCAGGCCCAAAGTTCCTACAGACAAAACCGTATCACCCATTCCAAGACCCAACCGCAAACCCGTCTGGGCTCATTTTATGGGCCGAAACCAAGCCCTGTTTATTCCGCTGGCATATCCTTCCGTCAAGCTACAAATTTCTGCTCTTTGGCCTACAACTACGTCGGAATCCGCCGACTTGTAAGCCTCGTTTATGGCTTCTATTGTTCGTCTACGCTTACATTGGCCTGAAAGTTGGAATGTTAAATCTTTAATCGGACCAAATCACGAGGTCTAGAATGGAAAATTTCTATGCAAATTGAATACGCTATGGTCGCGTTGGGATTTTTTGCTTTTTGCGGGGGGATGATCGATGCTGCTGTAGGGGGCGGAGGCTTGGTTCAGGTACCCGCTCTACTTCATGCATTACCTCAGCACTCGCTGAGCACAGTTTTTGGAACTAATAAGCTGGCTGTTCTTGCAGGAAATGTTTCTTCTATATTCAGTTACGTTAAAAGAATAAAAATCGTCTGGAAGCTGATGCTTCCAACCATGCTCTCGGCTTTTGTATTTTCATTTGTGGGCGCTTTTTCCGTCTCGCTCGTTCCCAAGACGATCATGGAATATCTTGTCTTTTTTGTATTAGTGGTAATGGCTGTTTATACATTCGCAAAAAAGGATCTAGGGCTTGTTCACTCGGACGCTAAATGCGGATCCAGAGAAGCGCTACTTGGGGTTTTTTTCGGTGGCATCATTGGATTTTATGACGGGGTCTTTGGTCCCGGCAGTGGTAGTTTTCTTTTATTTATTTTCGTTAAGTATTTTGGCTACGATTTTCTGAATGCATCCGCTTCAGCAAAACTGGTTAACTTGGGAACGTTTAGCGCGGCGCTGCTATTTTTCATACCTTCAGGTCATGTGCTGTGGGTAATTGGTGGACTGGTCGCGGTGTGTAATATGGCGGGTGCGCTGACAGGCACTTTTTTGGCTTTGCGTTTTGGAAGTGGATTAATTCGTATATTGTTTCTTTTTTTATTGGTGTTCCTAATTGGCCGAATGGGATTGTCCATTTGGCTGTGACAGGTCGCGTGCAACGCCGTCAGATAAAAAACGGGACCTCGCTTCCACGCAGTCCCGTCTTTCACACCCGATCAGCTCAAAACGCCGGCAAAACCGCGCCTTTGTACTTCTCCAGAATAAACGCCTTCACTTCCGGCGTATGCAGCGCTGCAACCAGCTTCTTCATGGCCTCGCTGTCCTTGTCGTCCGGACGGGCTACCAGAATATTCACATAAGGCGAGTCGTTGCCTTCGATCACCAGCGCATCCTTGGACGGGTCAAGCTTGGCCTCCAACGCATAGTTGGTATTGATCAGCGCCAGATCCACCTGGGTCAGCACGCGCGGAATGGTTGCCGCCTCTAGCTCACGGAATTTCAGATCCTTCGGGTTCTCGACAATGTCCTTGGTAGTGGACAGGATGTTGTTCGCATCCTTCAGCTTGATCACCCCGTTCTTCGCCAACAACAACAGCGCACGGCCGCCGTTGGTGGCATCGTTCGGGATTACCACATTCGCGCCGCCCGGCACTTCGGCCAACGTCTTGTACTTGCTGGAGTACGCGCCCAAGGGTTCCAGGTGCACACCGGCTACGCTCACCAGATTCGTGCCCTTGGCCTTGTTGAACTCATCCAGGTACGGCTGGTGCTGGAAGAAGTTGGCGTCCAGGCGCTTTTCGGCGACTTGTACGTTGGGCTGGATGTAGTCGGTGAAGACTTTGACCTTGAGGTCCACGCCTTCCTTCGCCAATGCCGGTTTGACGAACTCGAGAATTTCCGCGTGAGGAACCGGCGTAGCCGCGACGGTCAGGGTGTCGGCGGCGTGGGCGGAGAACGCTGCGGCGGCAGCGAAGGCGACCAGTAGTTTTTTCATTCAGCTAACTCCTGTTGAGGCGCCTGCTCTGGGCGCCTGCCAGCGAATGGCCGGCTCATGGTTTATTGGCGCAAGGCCTTATTTTCTAGAGAAATGCACAACCAGTTTGTCGCCCACGGTCTGCAGGACCTGAACCAGCACCAGCAGCAACACCACCGTGACCACCATCACGTCGGTCTGGAAACGCTGGTAACCGAAGCGGATCGCCAGGTCACCCAGACCACCGGCGCCGACCACACCGGCCATGGCCGTGTAGGACACCAGAGTAATCGCTGTCACCGTAATCGCTGCGAAAATGCCCGGACGGGCTTCCGGCAGCAGCGCATTGACGATGATCTGGCGCGTGGTAGCGCCCATGGCCTGGGTCGCTTCGATGATGCCGCGATCGACTTCGCGCAGGGCGGTTTCCACCAGGCGGGCGAAGAATGGCGTTGCGCCGACCACCAGTGGCGGGATCGCGCCGGCCACGCCCAACGACGTGCCGGTGATCAACACCGTGAACGGGATCATCACGATCAACAGGATGATGAACGGCAGCGAACGCAGGATGTTCACGATCAGCGACAGCAGCGCATAAAGGCCCCGGGCCTCCAGCAATTGGCGCGGGCTGCAGAGAAACAGCAACACGCCCAGCGGCAGGCCGAGCAATACGGTGAACAGCAGCGAGCCGAACAGCATCAGGAAGGTGTCGCCGGTTGCCAGCCAGATTTCCAGCCAGTCGATGTTTGCAAAAAATTCCATCAGCGCAGCACCTCCATGTGGACATCGGCCGCGGTGAAGCGGGCAAACGCCGCTTCCATGTCACCGCCGGTGATGGCGAGGGTCAGTTGCCCGTAGGGGGTGTCTTTGATGCGGTCGATACGACCGGCCAGGATGCTGTAGTCCACACCGGTTTCCCGGGCGACGGTTCCAAGCAACGGCGCGTAGGTCGCTTCGCCCTGGAATGTCAGACGCACGATGCGCCCTGGGACGTGAGCGAAGTCGTCGCGCTGTTCGCTTTCGTCGATCTGCTCGTCTTCCTGGACGAAACGCTTGGTGGTCGGATGCTTGGGGTGCAGGAACACCTCGGCCACCGGGCCTTGCTCGACGATCACCCCGGCATCCATCACCGCGACTTCATCGCAGACACGCCGGATCACGTCCATCTCATGGGTAATAAGGACGATGGTCAGCTTCAACTCACGGTTGATCTCCGCCAGCAGTTGCAGCACCGAGGCGGTGGTCTGTGGGTCGAGCGCGCTGGTGGCTTCGTCGCACAACAGGATCTTCGGCTTGGTTGCCAGGGCGCGGGCGATGCCGACGCGCTGCTTCTGGCCGCCGGACAACTGCGCCGGGTATTTGCGGGCGTGGTCGGACAGCCCTACCCGCGCCAGCAATTCGGCGACGCGGCGGTCGATATCGCTGCGGGACAGTTCGCCCGCCAGCGTCAGTGGCATGGCCACGTTGTCGGCCACGGTCTTGGACGCCAGCAGATTGAAGTGCTGGAAAATCATCCCGACCTGCTGGCGAAAACGGCGCAGGCCGTTGGCGTCCAGGGCGGTGACTTCTTCGCCGTCAACGATGATCTTGCCGCCGCTGGAATCTTCCAGGCGATTGATCAGGCGCAGCAGGGTACTTTTTCCCGCACCGGAATGACCGATCAGGCCGAAGACCTGACCGTTCTCGATGGTCAGACTGGTCGGGTGCAGCGCGGGGATATCCCTACCGGCAACCCGATAGGTTTTATGGACGTTTTGAAACTCGATCACGTAGCGAACCTTGTGGGGCGCGGTGGAAAAGGATCAGCGGTAAGCCGGGCGCGCATTTTAGCCTGTCCGTATAGAGGTTCTTAGCATTTATTTGAGATTGAACCAGCGATTTGGCAATAAGGCGATCAAAGGACATAAAAAAGGAACACAGCGAAACGGCATCGGTCACTCATTAGGCACCTCCACATATGCCCAGGTACCGTGCCTGGCGCATCGAACTCACGCGTCCTGGCCACGGCGGGGATCGCAACGAGGAGTCATGCCTGATGAGCACTAAAAAACCTGCCGCCCCCAGCCAAATGGCCGGGACCGACACGCTGGATCGCAGCAATACCAACGCCAAGCTTGAGAGCCTCGAGCAGTTTCGCTCCGATGCCACTGAACAGGCCTTGCGCACCAACCAAGGCGTGAAGATCGCCGATAACCAGAACACCCTCCGCGTCGGGCCGCGTGGCCCGTCGTTGCTGGAAGACTTCATCATGCGTGAAAAAATCACGCATTTTGACCATGAACGTATTCCCGAGCGCATCGTTCACGCCCGAGGGACCGGTGCCCATGGCTACTTTCAGGCCTATGAATCGCATGCGGCCCTGACCAAGGCCGGTTTCCTGCAAGATCCGGGTAAACAGACGCCAGTGTTTGTACGTTTTTCAACCGTGCAGGGCCCGCGGGGTTCCGGTGACACGGTGCGGGACGTGCGCGGCTTTGCGGTGAAGTTCTTCACCGACGAAGGCAACTTCGATCTGGTGGGCAACAACATGCCGGTGTTTTTCATCCAGGACGCGGTGAAGTTTCCGGATTTCGTCCATGCGGTGAAACCCGAGCCCCATAACGAAATCCCTACCGGCGGATCGGCCCACGACACCTTCTGGGACTTTGTCTCGCTGGTGCCGGAGTCGGCTCATATGGTGATCTGGGCGATGTCCGACCGGGCAATTCCGAAAAGCCTGCGTTCCATGCAGGGTTTCGGCGTGCACACCTTCCGCATGATCAACGCCGAAGGCCGCAGCAGCTTCGTCAAATTCCACTGGCGGCCCAAAGCCGGGACATGTTCCCTGGTATGGGACGAAGCCCAGAAGCTCGCAGGCAAGGACACTGATTACCACCGTCGCGATCTCTGGGAGTCGATCGAGATGGGCGACTACCCCGAATGGGAATTTGGCGTACAGATCGTCGCCGAGGAAGACGAGCACAAGTTCGACTTCGACCTGCTCGACCCGACCAAGATCATCCCCGAAGAGCTGGTGCCCATCACGCCGCTGGGCAAGATGGTGCTGAACCGCAACCCGGACAACTTCTTCGCCGAAGTCGAGCAGGTTGCGTTCTGCCCCGGACATATCGTGCCGGGCATCGATTTCAGTAACGACCCATTGCTGCAAGGCCGGCTGTTTTCCTACACCGATACGCAGATCAGCCGACTCGGTGGGCCGAATTTTCATGAGCTGCCGATCAACCGCGCCATTACCCCGGTGCACAACGGCCAGCGCGATGCCATGCACCGCACCACCATCGACAAGGGGCGCGCCTCCTACGAGCCGAACTCCATCGATGGCGGCTGGCCGAAGGAAACCCCGCCCGGTCCGCAGGATGGTGGTTTCGAAAGTTATCCGGAGCGCATCGATGCCCACAAGATCCGCCAGCGCAGCGATTCGTTCGGCGATCATTTCTCCCAGGCGCGGTTGTTCTACAAGAGCATGAGCGCCCACGAGCAAGAGCACATCATCGCCGCGTACAGCTTCGAACTGGGCAAAGTGGAACGCGAGTTCATCAGAGCGCGGCAGGTGAACGAGATCCTCGCCAACATCGATCTGGAGTTGGCCGGGCGAGTTGCGAAGAACCTTGGTTTGCCGGCTCCCACCGCCGGTACGGTCGACGTTCCGACGCCTTCCCTGGAGCAGTCCCCGGCGTTGAGCCAGGCCAATCTGTTGTCCGGCGATATCAAGACCCGCAAGGTTGCGGTGCTGGTGGCCAACGGTGTCGAGGGGACAATCATCGATGCCCTCAAGCAGGCACTGGAAGCCGAAGGGGCCCACGCGAAAATCCTCGGCCCAACCTCCGCGCCGGTGACCACCGCTGCTGGGCAAACGCTGCCGGTGGATGCATCCATGGAAGGCTTGCCGTCGATTGCCTTTGACGCGGTGTTCGTGCCAGGTGGGGTGGAGTCGATCAAGGCGCTGAGTGCCGATGGCGTGGCGTTGCATTACCTGTTGGAAGCCTACAAGCACCTGAAGGCCATCGCGCTGCATGGCGAAGCGCGGCAATTACTGGTGTTGTTGAAGCTGGAGGCGGATGCGGGGCTGATTCCCGACGCTGATGCGGGCAAGTTTCAGGCGTTTTTTGACGCGATTGCCCAGCATCGGGTTTGGGCGCGGGAGCCTAAGGCCAAGGCGGTTCCGGCTTGATGGGTGTCTGAAAGGGATTATTTGCTGGTAGGACGCCTTCGCGAGCAGGCTCGCTCCCACAGGGTATGTGTC